>JBBRFT010000099.1:0-11734 GCA_038241375.1 Spirochaetota bacterium | reverse complement strand
TAGACATAAATACATATATTGATCAGAAATGCAGTTTCAGCCGGATACTGCTTTTTGAGAACTGTCTGCAACCAACTATAAAAAAATTTATAGAACCGATATTCTTAGGAGGATGACCAGGATGAGTATTGCCGATTCTTTTGGTATGGCCAGTACCGACGTTACACGCGAGTTTTATTTTAATGTCGGCGGACCGCACGGATTCATGAGATGGGGAGTTTACATCTTTATGTTTGCCGCAGTTTTTTATCTGCTTTATACTATAGTTAAAAAAGTGCAGATATGGAGACAGGGTAAACCTGAGCTCAGGACAGATTTCCCTGAAAAGAGAATTCTGGCTGTTATTAAGTATGCCTTTTTACAGGCAAAAGTTATCAGGGAAAAATTTGCAGGCATTATGCACGCCAGTATATTTTTCGGATTTGTTGTTCTCTTTATAGTTACAATGATAATTGTTGTACAAGAGGACTTTACAGGACTCTTTTTTCATTATCACTTTATCCATGGTGATTTTTATATCATCTGGTCATTGTTTGGTGATGTATTCGGAGTTGTTGTTCTTATCGGTCTTTGTATGGCTATCTACAGAAGATATGTACTTAAACCTTCAAGACTCGATACAAAAGCGATAGATACTTTCGCGCTTGTTCTTATCCTGCTGATTGTTGTGGGAGGATTTTTCAACGAAGCTATGAGAATTGCTCTTACAGGTTTCCCTGTATTTGAAAAGATTGCTTCACCGTTTGGTTATGTTCTTGCAATGCCTTTTTCTGTAATGAGTGACGGTGCTCTCAGAACTGCTCATTATATCAACTGGTGGGTGCATATGGTTGCAGCTTTCGCTTTTATAGGACTTGTTGCTTCAGATAAGATTGGTCATATATTTATTTCTTTCCTTAATATTTATTATGGGAATCTTAACAATGAATCCGCAAAAACAAAATTTGTTGTTCCGGTAATTGATCCTGCGGTATTTGAAGTCGCGGAAAGCTTTGGTGTAAGCAAAGTTGAAGAGTTTACATGGAAGCAGCTTATGGATGGAGACGCTTGTACAAGATGCGGAAGATGTCAGGATAACTGCCCTGCGTATCTTACAGAGAAACCTCTCTCCCCTAAAAAAATGATAAATGACGTTAAAGACAATATGGATATTCGTATTCCTCAGCTGATGGTTGCTGAAGATAAGGCGGCTCTTGAGACTTTCCCTCTTGTCGGCGATAATACAGATGGTTCAGGATCTGTTCAGCCTGATGAGTTCTGGGCATGTACAAACTGCGGCGCCTGTATGGAGGCATGTCCTGTTAATATTGAACATGTCCCCAAAATGATTGATATGAGAAGATACAAAGTTCTTATGGAAGGGGATATGGCTCCCGAGCTTCAAACTACTCTTATGAATATGGAAACCAACTATAATCCTTACGGTTTCGCATTCGGAGAGAGAGGAGCATGGCTTCCTGCTGACCTTGGCGTGAAAACTATTGCTGAAGACCCGGAAGTTGATTATGTTTACTTCGTAGGCTGTGCTGCATCTTATGATAAGAGAAATCAGAAAGTTGCCATTGCATTTCTAAAAATCATGCAGAAAGCCGGACTTAAAGTCGGTATCCTCGGTGCTGAAGAAGCATGCTGCGGTGATGCTGCTATGAGAGGCGGAAACGAGTATTTGTTCCATTCTCTTGCGACACAGAATCTTGAGACTTTCAAATCTTACGGTATTAAAAAGATAATTACAACATGTCCTCACGGATATAATGTTCTTAAGAAAGAGTATGCTTCTTTTGCTAAAGTAGGTGTGGGTTCTGACGGAAATCCTCTTGAGCATAATGTTGAAGTATTTCATCACACAGAAGTTATTTCCGAACTTGTTAAGAGCGGAAAGATTAAACTTAAAGAAGCTCTTAAAGAGAAGATCACTTACCATGATTCATGCTTCCTCGGAAGATACAACGAGATATATGATGAACCAAGAAGCGTTATAAAAGCGATACCGGGAACAGAATATGTTGAGATGAGCCGTAATCACGACACAAGTTTCTGCTGTGGAGCGGGTGGAGCGAGAATGTTCATCGAAGAGCATCATGGAACACGTATCAACCAGTTCAGAACAAAAGACGCTCAATCAAGCGGTGCTACAAAAATCTGTACAGCATGTCCTTTCTGTCTCACAATGCTTTCAGATGGTGCACTTGAACTTGAAATTGAAAATCTTACAACTTTTGACATTGCTGAATACGTTTACAATTCAATGGAAAAATAAAAGGTTTCAATACATAAGAACAGGGGGCGCCAGTCCCCTGTTCCTGAAAGGCTCACCTTCGGGTGGGCTTTTTTTATACATAATTGATATTTCGTCTAAAAAATCGTTTACAACCTTTACTTATTGTGTCTTTATAAATGTTCAGTTTTTACCCTGATGATTCAGGGTATAATAGCCGATAAATAAAGAGTAAAACGGGAATATTTTTTCAGGGTATGAAATAATGAAAAAAAACATAAATCTCCTAATTGTTGATGATGATCACTTCGTATTAAGATCCATGAAACGTATGCTCGGCCGGATTGAAATGCTGAAACTTTTTGAAGCTGATAACAGTTCTTTAGTTTTTGATATTATCAGAGATAGTGAAATAGATTGTATTCTCATGGATTTTTATATGGAAGGGATTACCGGCCTGGAACTAATGAGGCTGCTGAAAGAGAAGAAAATTTCAATCCCGGTAATTATGCTCACCGGTCAGGGTGATGAGGAACTTGCAACGGCAATTATGAAAGCCGGCGCTTACGATTATATTTCTAAGAAAAGACTCGCAGAGCAGGATTTTGCAGAGACCCTGACTAAAATGGTTTCAAATGCAGTCAGTCATAAACAGGAAAAAGATGAA
Source organism: Spirochaetota bacterium (assembly GCA_038241375.1). GTDB lineage: Bacteria > Spirochaetota > UBA4802 > UBA4802 > UBA5550 > WRGT01. The sequence goes on along the minus strand of JBBRFT010000099.1, from coordinate 8,849 downwards.
GAGGATAGATCGCTTCTTGCACTTGAGCTTTCCGAAGCGCGATACAGAGGACTAATAGAGAATTCTCCTATTATCATAGTTCGTTTTTTCCCTGAAGATTACATGGTCTCTTTTATAAATGATTTTTTCTGCACATATTTTAATGTTGAGCGTTTTTCTATTCTTGGAGAGAATATCCTTCACCTCATGCCTCGGAGCAATCATGATTCATTTAAAAACTTTGTTGAGAATATTACACCTGAGAATTCAGTCGCATCCTTTGAAATAAAAACCAAATCTAATGGCGAACTTAAATGGCAGATGTGGACTCTCCAGGGAATATTTGATTCTGTCGGTAAAACCGCGGAATACCAGTGTATGGGTGCGGATATTACAGACTTAAAGAAAACTCAAACGCAGCTTATGGATCAGAAGCGATACCTTCAGTCTATACTCGACTCTCAGGATAATATGATTATTGTTGCTGATATAAATAAAATATATGAGGTAAATATTAGCTTTCTTCAGTTTTTCGGATTCTATTCCATGGATGATATGCTTAATAATTTTGACCGTATATCTGAAATGACTCAGGAGCTGGAAGGCTGTATGAAGCCGGAAGATTCAAAAACCATGTGGCTTGAAAATGTTACTGCCGATATGGCTGAAGGTCAGTACCGCCTGATTGCTTTCAGGCAGGAGGGGGCTGAGAATATACGCTATTTTTCCATGAAGTTCCGTCCTCTTTCTATTGATACGGATATGTTTGTTGTAGAATTTTCAGATGTAACGGCATTGGAAGAAAAATCGCAGGAATTTGAAAACCGGGCAAATTATGACGCGCTGACACGCATTTATAACCGTCGCCGTTTTCTTGAACTCCTTGACCGCGGTATTAAAAACGCGCAGCGCCTTAACCATGAGCTGAGTCTTGTATTTTTTGACATTGACCATTTTAAAAATATTAATGATACCTATGGGCACAATATTGGAGATGAAGTACTTAAAAGTCTTACAGCTCTTACTTCTCAAACCATAAGAAGTTCCGATGTCTTTGCCAGATGGGGTGGCGAGGAGTTTCTTATTTTAATTGAATCAACCACACTCGAAAATGCGGCTAAAATGGCGGAAAAGTTGAGGAAAGTCATAATGGAACATGAATTTCCTGAAGTAAAAACAGTTACATGCAGTTTTGGTGTAGCCACTTATCATTCTGATGAAACCGGAGAATCATTTATCGGCAGAGCGGATTCAGCTCTCTATCGCGCAAAGGAGGGCGGCCGCAACCGTGTTATCGGGATGAAAAAGAAAGCCGACTGACTATTTTATTTCAGTGATGATAGATTCCTGCGGCCATCTTGATTTCGGGAGTTTTTTGTTATAATCATTTTCAGCATGGCGTCCCAGTGCTACAATAAGTGAAGCTGTAAAACCTTTTTCTCTGAGATTTAGTTCCTGGTTAAGAACCGCCGAATCAAAACCCTCTATTGGGCAGGCGTCAATACCAAGCGTTGCCGCTCCTAAAAGCAGATTCCCTAATGCTATATATACCTGTTTTTCTGTCCAATGCTGAAGGTCTTTAAGCTCGAAGCGGTGCATATTAGTGTAGAATAAACGGGTTTTTTTCTGTAGATTTTTAGCATCTATATCTGCAAAACGTCCATCGCGCTCTTCATTTTCAAGAAGTGTCTGCAGATACAAATCATCAATATACGAACGCGAGCAGAGGACAATAACGTGTGATGCATCTTTAATTTTTTGAGCATTAACCTCGTAACGGCCTGATGCTGCTTTTGCAATAAGTTCTTTCCCCTCTTTTGTTCCGGCTATGATAAAATGCCATGGCTGTGAATTTGTTGATGAAGGACAATATTGAAGCAGCATTTTTATCTCTTCAATCTGTTCAGCCGTAATAGTAAAGTCCGGGTTAAATACTTTGGTTGTATATCGGTTTTTTAGTAGCTCAGATAGTTTCATAGAGTTCACCATGTAGTGTAGTATATTATACCCCAAATATAATATCTTAAACTGTCCGAAAATGCAAGTTCAAATTTATACTTACAGGTTATTACAACCGGGTAGCAGTTACAATTGAATTAGACTTTGTCAATTTGAACGTATGGGAAAAGTCTTAAATTTATTACAAGAATAAGATTTCTCAGTCGCTATCGCTTCTTCGAAATGAAAAAAAGATTCCAATTCTTTTAAATTCAATATACGATGACAACTGTAACTTCTTCTGTCATTTCGAACCTCCTTCATTTCTTCAGGTGAGAAATCTCATTTTTTAAATAAACCAATATACGATGACAAATTGAATACTATTTTATTCGTTAAATGCGATAATCAAATATGAGGAAGTACAGCAGGAGAATTTTTAGAATTTTCAGTATAAATAATTTCGGATAATTTTATAAGAAAAAAAAGTGATTATGTCGATAAATATATAAGAAGAAAATCCTTGAGATACCGGATATACCCTGAATGAAAAGATTTTATTACATTTTTACATTGTTAATCTGTGTTGTAACTCTGTTTTCAGACAGTTCTGACTGCAGGGAGACTTATGCTTTTAATGTAAATCTCCATCTGGAAAAACAGAAATTTCACAACAGTGAAGACATTATGCTGGATATCCGCATTAAAAACATAACTGATGATGAAATTTCATTCTATATATATGATTCTCCCGTAAGATCGGATCTCTTTGACAAGGCGAGAGGGGATAATGCCGACTATACCACATTTAAACCAGTTGTTTTTGATATGAAGGGGAGAAACGCCGAGCTTATTGTTCCGTATATCATTTCGGGAAAATCGGGAAAAGAGACTTTGTCGTGGATGAAAAAGCGTGAGGTCAGGCTTGCTGCAGGTGAGACTTTTATGCATACTCAGAATCTTAAGAGAATTTATAATTTTGAACCTGAAAAAAATTACCGGTTACGAATGCATTTTTTTCCCTTTATCGGCGACTCGGCTGATGAAAATAAAGTAATTATAAGCAGTAACGAGCTCTCCTTTAAAGTTGTAAATGATAAAGTGTATATCCCTTTTCAGCCAAAAGATCCAGGCGGTGTAAGGCTTAATCCTGCTGAAGTGGTAATCCTTCTTCTCGATGCGGAGAGAGAGAGGCAATGGGAAAGATCGCTTAAATATATCGACTTAGACAAATATATTCATTCATACCCGGATTTTTCAAGAAAGTATGATCTGGCTGATGATTATGATAAAAAAATTATTGAAAAAGATTTTATAAGATTTCTCGTTAACAGGGGAAATGATTATCTTGTTGATTATAAAGTAGTCAACGAGGAGATTGACAGTTCGGGTCTTGTATCTTATGTTACAGTGGATGCTTCAAGAAACAGCATGATCAATACGCTAAGATTGAGGTATGTTTACAGGCTGGAAAAGAACAGCGAAACTGATTATTTATGGCTTGTTTCCGGTCTTGAAGCAAGTATTACTAAGGGTGGAAAAAGATGACAGAGATATTATCACAGGATGAGATTGATGCCCTGTTGACCGCCATATCCACAGGTGAAGTGGATACTACCGACTATACGGCAGTTAAAGAGCAGAAGAAAGTCAAAATTTACGATTTCCGGAGACCTGACAAGTTTTCAAAGGATCATATACGAACACTGCAGATGATGCACGAGACTTTCGCACGTCTTACTACAACTGCTCTATCCGCTCAGCTCCGTGCTCTTGTGGGTGTTCACGTTGCGTCTGTTGACCAGTTGACATACGAGGAGTTTATCCGGTCAATTCCCAACCCGACTACTCTTGCCGTTATAAATATGGATCCGCTTAAGGGATCAGCTGTACTTGAAATTGACCCTTCTATTACATTTACAATTATTGATAAACTCTTCGGGGGACTTGGAGAGGCAACAAAAATAAGCCGTGAACTTACAGACATTGAGCTTTCGGTTATGGAAGGAATTATTGTAAGGATTCTCGGTAATCTCCGTGAAGCCTGGTCTAACGTAATTGACCTCCGCCCAAGACTTGGAAATATTGAAACTAACCCTCAATTCGCACAGATAGTACCGCCAAACGACATGGTTGTTTTAATAACTCTTGAAACAAAAGTAGGGGAGGTTGAGGGTATGACAAATCTCTGTATACCTTACATCTCCATTGAACCGATTATTTCTAAACTTTCAGCTCAGTATATGTACTCAAGTATCAGGAAAGGGGCAACAGACGAAAACCTCTCTATCATCCAGAGCAGACTTGAAAATGTAACTCTCCCTGTTGTAGCTCAAATCGGCAGCGCAAAAGTTACCGTTCAGGAAGTTCTAGGGCTCAGACCGGGAGATGTAATTAAACTCCCTGACACAAAAGTTGGAGATGATATGATTCTTACAATCGGCGGCAGAAAGAAATACAAATGTACTCCGGGACTTGTTTCCAACAGACTCGCAGTTAAAGTGGGCGACCGTATAGAGGATGTACCTGATGAGCTCCTTACATCAAGCAGAAGTGAAGATGACTTTTAGAATTTGATAAAAATATATAACAGAAAAAGACCGGCAACTCCCGGTCTTTTTTGCTGTAAATGTCATGAAATAATATTGAAATACAGTCAGAACATTTTAAAAAATAAATTTTTCAAATCCACCCGTACAGCTTCGCTATACATCCCCCTTAGAAAAAAGGGGGTTAAGAAGTACATAAAGTTAGACCCTATTTATCAAAGGTCGGCTAATGTGCATCCATGCACTCTCTGACACTAATACGTCCATGTCTGTCGTGGTTGGCCGAAGGCCGTGGGATTTTAAGTTTTAAATTTAAGCGGATATAAAAAACGGAATCGATAAGTTCTATCTGGAAATTCTGTTTAAGTATGGCATGGGGTCTACAAACTCAGTTCCAATTTTTACCTGGTAGTAACAGATGAATTCAGTAGTTTTGCCGGTTTTGCCGGTATAGCCGATTACTTCACCTTTAAGAACCTTCTGTCCCACTTCAACTGAAACTCTCTGGCAATGGCTGTAAGTAGTTATGAATCCGTATTTGTGACGAATCGAAACTGTAAGCCCCAGTGCCGGATCCCATTTAATTTCATTTACATTACCGGGAGCCGTTGATTTGATCTCTGAACATGGGAAAGTTTCTATATCTATTCCCTGGTGGAATTCTGTTTCGAAGGAGTATGGTGAGTTTCTATAACCGTATCTTGATACGATATACCCTTCGACAGGCCATATTGAAGGTGTATTTTCTATTATTTTTTTTCTGTAATTGAGAAAGCTCTTAATTTTCCCCACAACATCCCTTGTCGTTTCAAGCTCGTGTTTAACTTCCTGAATATTAAGGAGTTCCATTGACGGAATGTTCGGGTCGTTATCTGTCTGATCGGAATTAGGGTTAGGGTTATTCTCTCCCCCTTTTGCCCAGAGAGAGTCAATGTTGCTGTCTGGTGTTAATGAGTATAAATAGGTTAACTCAGGCTTGAATTTCTGAAATATATCGTAAAGTTTGTTAATTTCTTCTTTATATATCTTTATCTGAACCTTGGAATCGCTGCCGTCCCTTTTTAAAATCGAAACTTCTTTTACCGTGGACGAGTGGTTTATTATGAGGACAGATGTAACTATTACTGTTATGAAGATAAAAGCCGCAATCGATGATACGGTAAAAATAGATATATGAAAGTTTAATATTTTTTTCTCGGAGTGAGGTATGAACATCACGGTAATACGTTCGTTACCCTTCTCTTTAAAACGTTTCCAGAAGGTTCTTATTCTATGTTTTTTATCCACAAAATGATCAACGAGAAAGTCTGTGACATTCTGCTGGAGGTCATTAAGATTGGAGTCTTTAAATGGATTTATTCCCATGATTTCTACTTTTTATATTATAAATTTAAAAATATATGAAAAATTACATATTTTCTAAACACTTTTGTATTTTATAAAATATCGGCAGATATATGTCAAGATTATAATTTAAAAATGAATTGGTTCTTTCCCTCTGGCCATCTCCCCCATGTGATGGGACTAATCATTACCCACATCTTAACAGCCCCCTAAATCCCCCTATAATTGTGCCATATGGCCTGGGGTAATCTACCAAAGGGTAACTCCTGATTATTTCAGGACATATGGCATAATATTGATAACGACATATGGAATTTCAAGGACATATGGCGTTATCTCCGGGGTATTTAGGGGGCTGAAGGCAAGAGGTGGGTAATGATTAGATTATGGAAGTAGAAGAATCCGGATTTTACCAGAACCCGATTATCTGTTCTTTGATTTTTAGGGCGGTTTCTTTATCTTTCAGATATTCTATTATAGCCAGTGCAAATAGAGGAGCAGGTCCGGCTCCCATCCCTGTTATTATTGATCCGTCAGTAACAACATTTTCCTTAACATGAATTCCTTCCGGAATATCCTTTTCGTATCCGGGATAACAGGTGAATTTTCTGTTTTTCAGTATTCCCGCTTCCGAAAGGACTATTGGTGCAGCACATAGAGCTGCCGTGAGCCCCCCGGAATTGTTTATTTCTTTTATTATAGATATTATTCGGGGATGATTTTTCAGATTGTTACTTCCAGGCATACCTCCAGGGAGTACAATGGCATCGAAATTTTCATTTTCAGCAGATAATTCGTCAAAAATTATGTCTGCAGCAACAGTAATACCATGAGATCCGGTAACGGGATTTTCAGCGATGGATACTGTTATTGTTTCTATATCTGCCCGCCGGAGTAAATCTATAATGGTAACGGCTTCAATCTCTTCAAAGCCATCAGCTAATGGAACGAGAACTTTCATAGGTGGCTCCTTATTTTTTTGGCTAATTTTTTAAATTACGGTTTCTACTAATTTTTAACTTATAATTGACCGCAATGTAACAGCCCCCTAAATCCCCCGATGGGGGGACTTGAAGTTGTTATTCACAAATTGTTGCTTCAAAAGTGATTATTTTCTAGCTAATTTTTTTAAGCCCACCTCCGGGGGATTTAGGGGCATTCCGGGGAGGATTTTTTTTACAATTAAAAGGAATAAAGTTTAAAGCACGCCTAATTATGTTTTGAAAACTTTCTTTTACAGTTTAATCGTTCCGCCTGAGTCTTTTACCTGTGCAAGTTTTTTCTTCAGTTCATCTTCCAGTTTCTGAATTTCCACTTCGGCCTGGGCCCGTTTTGTTTTTCCCTCGGCCTGAATCTTTAGAGTTTCATCTATTGTGGAGATGAGGTTGTCATGAACTTTTTTCAGCGTTTCAATTTCTACTATTCCTTTCTCAGATTCTTTTGCTACTTCGATGCTGCTTGTTTTCAGCAGTTCGGAGTTCGCTGTCAGGAGATCATTTGTTGTCTGTGATACTTCTTTCTGAAGCTCCAGAGCTTTTTTCTGACGAAAAAGGCTTATTGCAATTACAACCTGATTTTTCCATAGCGGTATTGTGTTAAGTATTGAGCTCTGAATTTTTTCTACAAGAAGCTGGTCATTGTTCTGTATAAGCCTTACCTGGGGGAGAGTTTGAATAGCTATCATTCTGCTCAGTTTAAGGTCATAAACTTTCTTCTCGAATCTGTTGATCATCTGCGCGAGGTCCTGAACTTTCTGTGCATCAAGAGTGTCACTTGACGCGGCTGCTTTCGCCTTTACTTCAGGGAGAGTTTTATCGTTAAGCTCCTTAAGCTTTAATTCACCCGCAAGGATAAATAAATCAAGCTCTGTGAGATAATCCTTATTTTTTTCGTAAAGAGAATCAAGGAGAGTTATATCCTTAATAAGCTGCATTCTTGCCTTGGTCATCTCGTCAGTTATCTCTTCAATATGATGTTCAATAGACTGATATTGAGCAATGAACTTTTTCGCTCCGGCAAAAAGGTTGCCGATCAGAGGGATTTTTGACATGAGACTGTCGCTTGACAGAGATTCAACATCAATTTTTTTTACGGTCAGCATCAGGTCAGTTAGTACCGCTCCGGCTTCACCTGCATCTTTAGCCTTTACCTGATCGAGTATACTGTCTGCGAAGTTGGATATATTAACCTGAGCTCCCACACCATACTGAATTATCCCCTGTGAATCATTAACATCTATTTGAGCCATGATCTGCTCAACTTTCTGTTTCTGGTCACCTGTAAGATCGTTTAATGTGGTTTCTTTTTTTAACTCCTGAACTGCTCCTTCCATTGTACCCTCCGATATTATAAATTAATTCTATTGTTTTACCGCGCCAGAGGTGCGGCATATATTGTTTTACAAATAGTTTAAAAACAGCAAATTTTAACTTTCATACTTCATTGTTTTTTCGAGAACGGATATTTCAGTATTAAGGTCAAGGAGATCATCCTCGAGTAGATTATGCAGCTGTTTTGAATAAGTATCTTTTATTGAATCGAGCATTGCTTCTACTTTTCTCAAAGAGTCTTCAATCTCTTTAGTTTTATCTTTCCGGGCCGACAGTTCTACATACTGATTAACTATCTTTTCTGTGGCATCGAGATAGTAATTGATAAACTGGCGTGCCTTGGATATATCTTCAGGATTTTTCCCGAGATAATCAAATATCTCAGCGCCTGTTTTACATATTTCCACAACTTTTGAAGCAACGCCGTTATCTGTTATCATACGGGTGTTATTTCTGAGATTTTTCAGTTTCTCCATCCCTTCTCTGACAGCTTTTTCGCTTGCAACTGCCTTAAATGGGTCATTTAATACTGTTTTTGATCCTTTTCTGGTGACAATAAATTTAAGAGATCTGTAAACAAGATAGTAGGCAAGAATCCCCACAAGTATTGATATAAGATAACTGTCGAAAAAGAAAAATAAGAAGAAATGGAAAACTTTTCCAGCTGCTACGCCGAGAATCAGTGATATTAAAAATCTTAGAAACATTG
>JBBRFT010000098.1:0-11761 GCA_038241375.1 Spirochaetota bacterium | reverse complement strand
ACTCCGCCTTTTATTTTCCTGAACATATTTACCTCATTTACTTAATTACTTCTATTATTTGAGGAAAGTTAGACCTGTTTTGTTTGTATCTTTTATCATATGAATAAATGATACAAATTGCGGCTGAAAGAAATAAAAATACCCCTGCAGTCATAAACGCAGCTTCATTTAGCTTAAGAATAGAAGCTGTAAAAGATCCCGTATATAATCCTGCAAAAATAGAAAGAAGAGGTAGAATGAATATCATAAATGATATCCTCAGCATATTGTTCTGTATCATGATGAACTTTACTTTCTGCCCTGGAGTGGCATTCACAGGGTTATAGGCAAGCAGCTCCATATGAACAATGTTGCATGATCCGCAGTTGTCGCAATCGGCATTTGGTGCTACTCTCAGTTTGGCCAGATCGCCGTCGAGCTGAAGAATAAAACCCTCCTGAACTTCATCCTGTAAATTGATATTATTGTGCATGTAAACTTCCCCTAATTATATCTAGCCGACAAATTTTCATAAATGTTTTTTTTGTCAAGAAATGAATCGTTTATTATGCTTATTTATAGCAGAGGGAGAGTGTATTCCCCCTGAATCCAAGGTTAAATATAGCATCTTTTATATCCCAGTGTTTATTCATATTGAACTTAGTTGAATTATCTATTACAGTTTATTTTCATTCAGCCTGGGAGACCATCAATGACACCTGAACCAGTCTAGTGGTCTGACCGCTAGGTTAAAAAGTAAATATAATTGAAAATATGTCAAATTAATATTAAAGAATTTTGATTATTTTATGGAAAATGTCATAAATTTGTAGTAAAATTGCTCTCCGCTGCGGCAAAGGCGCCTCGGAGAGAGAATGCTGCCGGTTTTTGAGTAGTTACATTTTGTAGAAGATTTCAAGACTAAAGAGAAATCTTACAGCTTGATAATACCGGCCACCGGCAAGGTGACAGTAAAAACCGCTCCTTTCCCGGGAGTGCTTGATACTTCAATCCTGCCGTGATGCTGTTCAATAATCCCGTAGATCACAGCAAGCCCAAGACCGGTACCTTTTCCAGCTTCCTTTGTAGTGAAAAACGGGTCAAATATTTTGATAAGGTTCTCTTCGCTTATACCTATTCCGGTATCTGTCACATTTATAATTATATTCCGTCCCTCATCATCAAGAGTGGTGGCTATCTTTAAATCTCCGCCTTCCGGCATTGCGTGCGCAGCATTCTCAGCAAGATTGTTGAAAACAGATCTCATCTGGCTGATATCAATTTCAGTCATAGGTATTCTGTCGGAGAGGTTTAAGTGCATGTGTACTTTCTGAAACGTCATATGCTTTTCGAGTATTGCAACAGTCTCCCTTATTATATCATTTATATTTGCCACGACCTTTTCAACTGCGGTATTTCTGGCAAAATCGAGAAGACCCTTTACAATCTTTCTGCATCTCATAGTTTCATGAATGATTACATTTAGATCTTCTTCCGAGCTGCTCCCCTTCATTTCCTCTTTCATGATGCTGGAATAAGTAAGCACTCCGGTCAGAGGGTTGTTTATTTCATGAGCAATACCGGAAGCCATGCGTCCAAGTGATGCGAGCTTCTCAGATTGAATTATCGCTCTCTTCGCTTTCACCAGTTCCTTATAGGATACGGCAAGCTCGGTAGCGGTTTTTTTAAGCTTCTCTATGGTATAAGGCAGGCACATCTCATTTTCAGCGAGCCCCTTATGTATAGCGGTAGCGTGCTCAATACAGGTATCGTATCCGCATGCGCCGCAATTAAGCTCATCCTTCCGGGTGAATTTCCCCATTTCTTTGAGGATATTTCTCAGTTCCCAGCTGCTCGGCGCAGGAACTCTGTGATCATCCTCTCTGAATTTAGCGACCAGGTCAAGATCCGAGAATTCGGAAATCATCCGGTTGTATTCTTCCTTATCAAGCTCCCTGTGGCGTTTCTGTGCAAATGCGCTTACATAGCCCCTCTTTGTATAGAGCGGCAAGTCATGTGACATCCCGGATCCGGAGATACATCCCTCGCAGCAGTTAAGTTCAAGAAGAACCGTACTGTGATCGACATTTTCATACTCTTTGATGGCCTGGATAAACTGTTTGTGGCCCGATGATGCGACTATATCCATGGAGAGAAAATTTTCATTAAGATCTGACGCCTGGAGCATACCTCCGCCGATCGGATATAAAGTGCCCCTCCCTCCGTGAGGCGGATCAAATTCTGAGCGTTCCACATCTTCTGATCTTATTTCTTTTATTGCAAGCATCTCGCGGAGTTCCCTGAATGTAAGAACTTCATCTACATCTCCGGCAATATCCTTCCTGACTGCTTCATCTTTTTTGGCGATGCATGGACCGATAAATACAATTTTCAGATCATCACCATGCATTTTATGAACAGCTCTGGCTGTTGCAACCATAGGAGAAACAATCGGAGCGAGATTTTCCACAAGTGACGGGTGATACTTTTCAATATAAAATACTACAGACGGGCAGGTTGTACCGATATAGCTCTTATCTTTTCTTTTGCTGAAAAGCTCTCTATACTTTGCAGAGACCAGGTCAGCGCCGAAAGCCACTTCAATCACATAATCAAATCCCATTTTACGCAGCATGCCGACCATGTTTTTATAGCTTATGTTGAAAAATTCCGCAGGGAAACTTGGTGCAACCAGTGCCGCAACTTTGTTCCCGCCCGAAAGAAGTCTCTGCACATTTATCTTTGAATCCCGAACTATCTTTGCGTTCTGCGAACATACGAGTACGCAGTTGCCGCAGCCGATACATCTCTCTGCGATAACTTCGGCCTGTCCGCCGGATATCCGGATCGCTTTCGCCGGGCACTCGCGAACGCAGGAATAACACATCCTGCACTTCTCCTTAAGTGTTTTTACGAGTGGTATCTCAGCTTTTCCAGTCATATTGTTTTTAACCGCTTATTTTTAAATATAAACCCGATAGTATTTTTTCGGATAATTTTATTATAAAAACTGTAAATTTAATTTCTTTGATTTTTTGTATCCGGGAAGTTGTAAATGTTACTCTGGTTGTGCGTACTTATGAATTTTTAAAAGTATACAACTTTCAGATCATCACGGAAGGAAACTCTCCCCTTCAAACTCACTGATGCATAAATTTTCATATCAGTGGTTACAAAAACAGCGGATAAACCTGTCATAGAAGCTAGTATTGTTTTACTTTTATCAAGGCCTGATATGAAAAATGCAGTTGAATACGCGTCGGAGAGTACGGGGTCGTTACTGAATACCGATACAGAGATCAGCCCGGAATCTGCAGGATAACCTGTTGCCGGATCGATAATGTGATGGTACCGTTTACCGTTTACAATTCTGAATCTTTCGTAGTCGCCGCTTGTTGAGACAGCTTCTCCGTCATTCATATCGATGGCCGCGATAACCGAATCGCCGCGTGGATCCTGTATCCCGGCTCTCCATGGCTTGCCGTTGTTGTTTCCGATAACCTGAATGTCCCCCGCGCTGGCAACGATAGCTCCTCTAACATTTCTGTTTTTTAAAACAGAAACGGCTTTAGAGGTGGCATACCCTTTTGCAATTCCTCCGAGTCCGATCTTTGTCTTATTTTTTAAAAAGCTTACTGTTTTGTCTTTTTCATTCAGGAGGATGTTTTTGTAAGAGATTAATGGGAGTATTTTTTTAATAGTATTCTCTTCAGGAAGAGTAAAATTTTCTTTTGAAAAGTCCCATAATTTTCCTGTTGAGGCGAAGGTGATATCAAAAGCGCCTCCGGTAATTCCCGAAATTTCCAGGGATCTGCTGATAAGCCTGAAGACTTCGTCTTCAGTTTTTACCGGTTTATGCGCAGCTTTTCTGTTTATTGCCGAAATCAATGATTCGGGATTATAAGGGTTGAATGATTTTTGTACAGATTCAATTTCATTGAAGGCGGCATTGAAATCATCGGATTTTTTCTCAGGGTCTCCGGAAATTGTTATGGTTACAATTGTACCAAGCAGCGGCCTGCTGATTTTTGAAACATTGTCGCCGCATCCTGCAGCAGTAAAAAAAAATGCTGATATGAATATATAAAAAAGAAGAGTATTTTTCATAAAAAGCCCCATGACGTGTCTGTTCTTCGGTTCACAACAATTTCCCCGTTAAAAACAGGTGTGCGAATGTGAAATAAATAATAAGTCCTGTTACGTCAACCAGTGTGGCGACAAAGGGCGCCGATGATGTTGCCGGGTCAAAATTCAGTCTCTTAAGAAGAAGCGGAAGCATTGAACCCGAAAGTGTACCCCACATTATAACACCGATAAGTGAAAACATAATTACAAATCCGATACTCAGCCAGTATGGACCGTAAATTCCGCTGAAAGACTGCCAGATTGCAATTCGTGTAAAACCGACAATACCAAGTATAAGTCCCAGGATAAAACCTGATACAATTTCGCGTTTCATAATTTTCCACCAGTCGTGGAAACTGAACTCCTTCAGTGCAAGACCCCTTATGATCAGCGATGTTGCCTGAGATCCGGAGTTTCCGCCGCTTGAAATGATAAGCGGAACAAAAAGTGCCAGTATCACGGCTTTTGCGATCTCCTGCTCATAGAATGCCATCACTGAAGCTGTGAGCATCTCTCCGAGTAAAAGGATTACAAGCCATCCTGCTCTCTTCTTAACCAGCTGAAAAAGAGATGTATTCATATATGAATCATCGAGTGCTTCAACACCACCGATCTTATGAATATCTTCAGTTGTCTCCTCTTCAGCAACGTAGAGGATGTCATCAATAGTTACAATCCCGATAAGAAATCCTTCATTGTCGATTACCGGCAGCGCGTAGCATTCGTACTTTTTGAAACTCTCAACGGCAATCTCCTGGTCATCCGTGGCATTAAGGAAGCCAAATTTATGGTCCATGAGTTTGCTGACTTTTTTCTTCGGTGAAGAGAGAAGGACTTCTCTGATGGTAATGTCATCTATAAGTTTCCCATTATCATCTATAACATAAAGGACATCGAGAGTCTCACTGTCTGAACCGAATTTCCGGATTTTTTCCAGAACTTCTTCAATTGTCATCTCTTCATCAACTGAAACATATTCAGGTGACATAAGACGTCCAACGCTATCTTCCGGGTAACCGAGGAGAGTTCTGGCTATCTCCCGTTCCTCTTTATTAAGGAGAAGCATCATATTTTTTACTACATGATGAGGGAGCTCTTCAAAGAGAGATGTTCTATCGTCCGGCGAGAGTTCGTTTATTATCGAAGCAACTTCTTTTTTCCCCATTGAGAGGAGGATGTTCTTTTGTGACTCAATTTCAAGGAAATCAAAAACAGTTGAGGTCAGATTTTTCGGAAGAAACCGGAAAACAATGAACTGCTGCGATTCAGGCAGATCGGAAATCAGCTCTGCAAGATCAGCAGGGTGCCATTCGCTGATTATCTCTTTCAGAGCTTTAAAATCTTTCATGTCGATGAGTTCAATAATTTCAGGGAGCAGGAGTTTTCCAAACATAGCAAGACCTCCGTTTATATTACTCCGCTAAAGATGCAGGCAGAGATATCAAAATGATTCATTTAAACATAATTTTATAAAATTTTAAGGAGGTGTTTTCTGATCCAGCATTACAATGGCTTTTATTAGCCATTTCAGGGGAGTAAACTTATGCTGAATTTTACTCTTAAAGAGATAGCTTATAACTGTTTTGTAATAATCTAAAATAGCACCATAACGGGTCAGGCATTTTTTTCTCCATTGAAATCTTTGTTTATACACATAATAAATGTGTATAATTGTCAATAATCTTTATCTGTTTTCAGTAATTATTCCTTAACTTTTTAAGACAATAAAGTTATTATCCCCGCAGCTGAAAGTCGGGAGTCTCTTAATAGAAAGTAAGGGTTCTAGTGACGCTCCTTAAGTTCTATCAGAGTATGCATCTCCTGTGCAATGTTTTTCATAGATTCTGTCACTTCATCAATTTTTGAGATAACAAATTCAATACTTGCATCAACTTCCGCATTCTCAACAGACGGTTTCTCTTTCTTCTCTTTTAATATTTCAATAGTTTCGAAAAAATCCGAAAGATAGTTGTTCAGTCCTTCGCATGAGTTTTTCAGCATGTTGTATATTCTCAGGTTGTCTTCATTTGAGGTATTGATCGGTTTAAGTTTAAGTTCATATTTCTGTTTCATTAATTTCCCCTGAAGGTTTTAAATTGATTCTGACATTTCAGCTGTTTAGAGTATTTTCTGCTTTTATTACAATATAATTAGATGTCACTTAGTATGGTATATTTTTTTATCAAAGGAGCAAATTTTTTTGATAGCCAGATTGTTCCGTTTAGTTTTTATGTATAGTATTATTTTAGGAGAGATATTTCATGAAAAAGGTTTACGTCATAGGTCATAAAAATCCCGATACTGATTCTATTGTATCTGCAATCGCTTATGCCGAGCTTAAACGTTCTCTCGGCGAAAACAATGTCTTTCCCGCGCGGGGAGGGAAGGTGAACCTTCAGACCGAGTATATCTTAAACCGTTTTAATGTACCTCATCCGGAATTTTTAAGCGACCTGATACCAAAGGTGAAAAATCATATGAGTGAGGAGCCCGTTACTCTCCCCCTCGATACTCCTTTGTGGGATGCCATGCAGATATTGACTACAAACAAATTCAGAATGATTCCGCTTGTTGATGATAACAGCAGATATGTTTCTACAATACATTTTAATATTTTTGCAGAAAATATTCTGATGAAGATAGACCCTCAGAAAAACAGTATAATCTCAACATCGGAAGCAAATCTGGTTAAGACTCTCCGGGCCCAGCATGTTGTTCAAAAGGATTTAAACGAAATATTCAGAGCGCAGATAGTCGTGGCCGCCTCGGAGATAGATACTCTAAGGGAATACATTGATGTGATGCCGGCTGAAAACGCAATAGTTATAGTGGGCGACAGGATTGACATACAGCAGTATGTGATTGAGAAGGGAGTGCGGGCTTTAGTAGTTTCAGCGGGAAGAATGGTAAACAGAGAGATTAAGGAGTTTGCGGCTGAGAGAAATGTAGCGGTTATAATTACACCTTTCAACAGTGCAAGTACATCCTGGCTTGTGCTTCATTCTGTTCCGGTAAAAACAGCGGGTGATATAACTCTGGTGCCTGTTGACGCCGATGAGTATATTAAGAATATAAAAGAGAGATTTGCCGATTCGCCGTCACGGTCACTGCCGGTAGTGGGTGAGGATATGAAGGTTCGCGGTGTAATCTCTCAGAGCGATTTAATGAAAGAACCGAACGTGGGTGTTATTCTTGTCGATCACAATGAGCTGTCCCAGGGTATTGACGGTATAGAAAATGTCAGGATACTTGAAATTATTGATCACCACAGATTGGGGAATCCACCAACGACCTATCCTATAACTTTTATAAATAAACCGGTAGGCTCCACATCCACAATCATTGCAAACCTGTATCGCGATTATAAAATACCGGTGAGAAAAGAGATAGCATCAATTCTTCTCGGAGGAATATTATCTGATACACTGATTTTAAGATCCGCCACAACAACGGATATAGACAGAGATACCGCAGAGTTTCTTTCGAATATAACCGATCTTAATATTGATGAATTCGGCAGAGAGATAGTTGCGGCCTCATCTCTTATCAGCAGCAAGCCTGTAGATGAAATCATCAACATGGATATGAAGAGATATAACGAAGGGCCCTATTCTTTTACCGTAAGCCAGGTGGAGGTAAATGATCCCGATGAAATTATGGAGAGAGCCGGGAGCATTCTTACACATATGGCTGCTCTGGCCGAGCAGAAGAATTATCTTTTCTGTTCACTCCTTGTGACGGATCTGAACCGGTTCAGCAGTTATCTTTTTATAAAAGGTAAAGATGATTTTATTAAAAAGATCGAATACCCGAAATTTTCCGATAGTATTTATCTGCTGAAAGATGTTCTGTCGAGGAAGAAACAGCTCATGCCGTATATCTCGGATATTATTAAGAGAATGTGACATGACAGGTTGTAGCTGACTTGTTGCACATTATCTGAACCTTGATTCGTACGATTCAGGGATTTTCATGATTCATGAGAGAGTATACTTTTAGTAAATCAAGGAAATCATTTAATCAGGGAAATCACAGTTCAGACATTTGAGGTTTAATGGATTACAGGATTAGCAATAATTTACTCACTGTAAATCCTGCTAATCCCGCAATCATGAAAATCCTGATTCAAAAAATGAGTTTGTTAAAAACGACGTACCGGGCGTGCTGATCGTGTTGGAATTAGCCCTAAGTTATTCCACCATATATATGGTGGCCACGTATTATTACCCCAAAAGTTCGTTACACTACAATTATTTCTGCTCACTGAAGTCGAGTAAATAAATGTTGAACTCCAATAGTAAGATAGACTATCTGAGTCACTTATTAGTCTAAACCCCCCCACAGGATTAATCTTAATCAGATTATCATAAATCAGATTGCATTCGTCCTTTGATGGCAGAAACCAGTCGTTTTTTCCGCTATTTATATAATTACGACACTTGTAGGCGGCAATAGTTGTATTTGTAAAGTATGTAATAATAGTATCGGTATTCTCTTTCCCGGTACCAACAGCAGTACCAGTAGTAAAATTAAAATAACCTTCAGAAACACTAAAACATGCAGTTATATCTGCAGGTGCAGCTTCCATATACTGCCATCCTTCAGAGTAATACCCTTTATCATAGAATATGAGGCCTCCACCAGGTCCAGACGCACGCAAAACATATGAATGAGAAACATCATACTTCCACTTGGCATAAAATGTTATATCACCAGTCATTGTATAGGATTGTCCGGCATTATAGTCAATTCCAGTACCGTTTGCTGCAGTATTCCAACATATAAAAATAAAGTTAGTACACGTTAACGTATTCTCATTCGGCAAAGTAATCTGATTGCCACCTTGTTGAGCTATTACTGAAGGTACGGCTCCACCGCTATTACCGTTTCCATTGAAGACAGCTGAATAACTAACAGGAGTCCATTGTGCGTAAAAAATTACGTTTTGAGCACCCATCGAATAAGAAGAAGTGGATGCAGCATACGATCCACCTGATCCGTCAAACTTAGTGTTCCAGCCAGTTAAGATATAATACTGTCTCGTAAATGTTGTGTTGTTTAAAAGTGTAAGTATGTCATTTAATTTATAGCGACCTCCATCAACGGATGCAGGCCCTCCCGTGTAATTTGAATTGTATGTAACAGTATAAGTCGGGTCCCCTACCGTTACCGTACACGTGCCCGACTTATTCCAGTGAGCAGAAGTTGCAGTAATAATAGCTGATCCATTTCTAAGTGCCCCCACATTCCCATCTGCATCAACCGTAACCGTCTGGGGATCACTGCTAAACCATGTCAATTCTGTACTTGTTGCATTAGTTGGAGTTATATTACAGGAAAGCTGTCTCCACTGTCCGGTACCGAGTGAAACATCATCAAGAGTTATAGATTCTATCGCTATCGGTGTGGGTACAACAGTTACAACACACTCTGCAGTGAACCCACCATCAACAGTTGTTGCCTTTACCGTGGCGCTTCCAAGCACGCTTGCTGTAAATCTTCCCGATGCGTCAATAGAAGCAATCCCTGTTGCAGTATTTCCCGAAGTATCACTTTGAGATACTATCTCCCATGTAACATCTTTATTCTCTGTCATTGAAGGATAGACCGAAGCCCTAAGCTGTTCCGTTGTACCAATAACGACTGATGCGGTTTTTGCCAAAGCCACAGACTCTACCGGCCCGGTAAAGTCGTTATAGACATCGTAAAGCGCATCCCCGCACCCGGTAAAAAACATTACCGCTGATATAAATAATAAATAAAATAATTTCCTTTTCATACATAAACTCCTCTGTTAATTTCAACAGCATTCAACAACTTTATCCGTGAATAATAACACCCTGAATAAGTTTCATTCCAAATACAATCTTAAAGTCCCCCTCCGGGGGGTTGGGGGCCGATGGGCTTGAGTCTATAACGGTTACCAATCCCCTGAGACCAGCCGTACGCCTAAAACATCGCACTTACCCCGAAGGAATAACCGACAAAACTCATCCTGCCGCTCTTTTCGAATATCGCCGAATACTCTGCTCCGCCAAAAATGCTATAATTATCTGTAAACCCCAGCTCAAGAAATAAACCTCCTGAAGCCATTAGATTGAAAGCGTTCCTGTTTACTGTTTCTGTTTCAAAAGGATCTGCCGGATCGTGGATTATATACTCGGTCATAACATATCCATAACCGCCCTTGACTACAGGTCTTAATGATAGTGTAAAAAACAGCGGCAATTTGTAATCAGCTGTTAAAAGCATTGGAATAATCGCCATGCTCTTTATCTCGTTATCGACTCCATTAAAACATAAATATCCAGTTTCAAATCCTGCGCTGAAAGTTTTCCCGCCGATAGAAAAATCAATAAGTCCACCGTAGCCGGAATCGGATATAACACCAAGATCACCCAGCGGCATCAGATAAGTGCCGGAGACCCTTGTGTAAATCTTATACCCGGCGTCGTAAACTGTAACTTCATCCTCAGATTCGGTCCCGAGGTCATTTACAGCAACTACTGCAAAACGGTGTTTACCCTCTGCGGGAAAATCTTTTATTACAAATTCAGTACCTGTGATACTGCCGAGTTTTTTTCTTTCATCTTCATCTATTTTATATATTGCATACGACTTAACTCTGCTTCCAACATCCTTTACCGGCTTCCAGGTCATTGTAAGTGTTGCTGTTTTACTGTCAGGGGAGAGTACATCTTTCAGATAAAGATCTTCCGGTGAATACGGTATTGTATTTGTAATTATCTTTTCACTCGGGAGAGATTCTTCAACGTTATCACCGATTGCAGTTACATAAACCTCATAACTTGCGCTTTTGTTCAATTTCTTTAATGTATACGTGACATCATCGGTCTCACCTATAACAGTGAATTTCTCACCCTTTTTGTTTTCACGCATATATATCTTATACGACTTTGCCGGTTTAAACGGGGGGCTCCACTTCAGGGCAATTTTTTCTATAGAACCATCACCGGAAAGGTCTGTAGGATTTGTTCTTGCTATGAACATTACTTTTTTACGCGAAATATTAAACTCCGCAGGCTTTTTAATATCTTTACGGAATATATAATTATCTCTATCCTCATCAACCTGGTATCCCTCTACCACTTCACCAGATGTGAGCCGGACATAAATTTTCCCCATGTAGAGTTCAGTATATAAGACTCTTATTATATCAGATCTATTGATTCGTTCATTAGCTCCGGACTCATTCCTAATCTGTATATATGCCGGATCATCTCTGACAATTACCCCTTTGATAATTGCTCCATCCTTTTTGAATATAAATTCTGCGTTAACTGTAACAGGAATAATCATCAGAGTTAAAAGAAATGCTACTACAGATACAAAGTATTTCATTAAGACTACCTCTTTGAAGATTTTAATAATTAAACAAGCTGGAAATCATTCATATTATATAGTAGAAAAAATCTATTAAAATTGCCCATATTTATATTAGTATATTGTAAATAGCAAGTTTTTTTGTATAAATATTTATTTTACTGATGTGGGTTCCCCATCTTCAAGAGTGAAGAGCAATTTTACCACGGATTTTAAGTAGTACAAAAACCGGTATAATTCTATAGTTAATTGTTGCCAAAAATATTACTTAATATCAATTTGTGAATTATTCATAATTTTGCAGGGCAGTGTT
>JBBRFT010000097.1:0-11809 GCA_038241375.1 Spirochaetota bacterium | reverse complement strand
CTCATTGCAAAGAAAGACCTGAGAGTTTTAAAAACAGCTTTTATTTCTGCGGAAAAAACGAAAGAAAATATAATAAGCAGCCAGAACAGAATATTTGACTCAGGGCATAATCCTGATTATATTATTTCCGCGTCAGACTCTCTTCTGGAGCTTTTCAGGGAGTTAAATAGTATTAAAGATTCTTCACAATATGAAAAAATAATCTGCGCGTATGCGGATAATAAAAAGACCGGGCTCATTACCAGAGCCAGTATAAATCTCCCCGAAACCATTCTCCCCATGGCTGTTGTTCTATCGGATTTATGCTCTGACCCGGAAAGAATAATAGAAACTGCAGTGCGGGAGGGGGGAGCTTCATCGTCTCTAACAGCGATTTCAGCTGCTGTTACAACGACACATCACGGAATTCACATGCCGGAAATTTACACAGACTCTATAGTAAATAAAAAAAAATTATCCAATATGATTGACCTGATTGCTGAAGATAAAAATAGAGCTTCTATAATATCTGAAATCTATGCGTCCGAACCGGGCCTGACACTAAAAGAGATAGAGGAACATAAAGCTAAAAACAAAAATATCCCCGTTTCAAGAGAAAAAAAGGTAAAATCCAGGGGAGAGATGGAGTCAGTGTTATCAAAACATGTTGTTGAAAGCTGGACAAAGATGGATAAAGCTAAATGGAAAAAAGAGCGGAATAAATAGAAAAGATAAAATATTTGACAAATTGTTCTGAAAAAATGATTATTATAAAATTGCAATTATTGTAAATTTTAATTGTTAGTGCATTTCGAAAAACTGCACTGGATTATTTGCTAAAAAGAAAATTATATATCCTCTCCTGTGATTAAGGGGATGACTCATTTTCTTATTTAAAAAATAAAAACTAAACAATAGATACGCGTCATGGAGGGTGTAAATGCATAAAAGGAAATCCGGAAAGTCTTTAATTGTTCTTTGTCTGCTTCTCGTACTTGCCTCATCACTTTATTCAAGAAATCTGTCATATAAAGAGATAAGTCTTGATAATGTATCCCGATATACAGAGGATAGAATTGCATATCAGCAGGTAGAATATGTAATTGACCCCGAAGTACACCAGATACAGGATACTTCATCTGCCTCTCTTTTAATAATTAAAGATAAAAACATGTACCTATTTAAGGATGGTTTTGATGATCCCAGAATTGTCGAAGAGAACCGTCTTATAAAAGAGATGGAAAACCGTCTTGTGCTTAACGAAATGTGGACAAGAGCAATTGATGGTAAACCTGATTATCTGCTGATGACAGATAGAAGAGTTGAAGTACTGAAAAAATTTATAGTTGAAGACAAGAATGACAATCTTGCTCAGAGATATTCTGATTTTTATGTAAAAATGAGAGATTCTTTTATTCAGAAGCATGTGAATATTTTCAGAGGTCTCATGATCAACAGAAAAGATTCAGATTTTAAAATGAACCGTATACCTATTCCTAAACGTTTAAGGGATGACGGTCCTACGAAATATTCCACATATGCAGCTGCCAAAACCAAAGATGGTCAGGTTTATTACGCTGAAGATTCTGATGGTGATGGTATTACTGAAACATTTTCAGTAGAGCTCCCGGACGGCTTTCACTGGGGATCCATATCCGGTCCGAACATCCTATTTATACTTAAAAATAAACAGGACAATATCAAAGGTATGATTGGAACCTTGACAAAAGAAGCGTATGAAGGGACTCCTGAAGAGGAAAAAATCATAAACAAACAGTTTGATCAGCTCGACAAGGATATTCCGGCACTTATGGATGATATAATCAGAATGGATTTTGATACAGAGAGAGTTCTAAACGAATCAAAAGATTCAAAATAATATAGTTTTAAAATTCACCCGAATAAAAAACCTGCTTAATAAGCAGGTTTTTTATATTTATACTTTTAGGTTTCCCGTTAAGATTAATTATCAGTCAATCTTCTTAATATATTGAGTTTTCTTCACATTCGGATTAAATGGTAAAAAATCGAGGGGATTAAGCGGAAAATCTGCATATCTTACTTCGAAATGAAGGTGATTACCTGTTGAATTCCCGGTACTCCCTACATAGGCGATCACCTGTCCCTTTTTAACAATATCTCCCTCTTTCACCAGAAGCTGCGAAGCATGAGTATACCTTGTAGTCATATTATCCCTATGCTCTATCCAGACAGTATTACCGTAATTGTCCAGAAATTTTGAAAGAGTCACCCGCCCGTTACAAGCTGCTACAATCGGCAAACCTCTTCCTGCCGGGATATCTATACCTTCGTGAAAAGCACTCCATCTTCTCCCAAAAGTTGAAGTTATTCTGTCAAATTTTTCTATGGGCCATATAAAATCATTCACGGAATTATTTGAATAAGATGAATCCTTTGATTTAAGATACTCCAGGTAAATATCTGAAAAAGGGATAAAAACATTTTTTTCATCACGGAAATTTTTGCCGTTAAGGCGAACGATATCTTTAATTCCCGTTCCATAAGTATTAATAAACTGTTCAAGCTTAGAAGGATCTTCGTTTGAAATCCACTCCCCCTTAAAACCTTTATACTCAACAACCTTTTCAATATCAATAGAAGAAAAATCAGAGGCGTAAAGCATCCCTGAAAAAGTAATTGCAGAAATTAAATAAATAAATTTGATTATACGCATAGTATTTCCTGAATATTTAAAAAATGTAATAAATTTTGAAGCAAGATTCCAATAAAAAACACCATTACTGCAGTAATGTCAAGAAATAATATTTTTTTTACCGCAATTAATATCATTTTCAATTATTTTTCTTTTTTTATATTTATAAAAACTTTTTCGAAATTGTATTGAAATAAAATTACAATATTTATTATAATTTTATATAGAGACTAAAAGTCCCGGATAAATCTGAAAACAGACGTGATGTCTGTTTAAAAATGGAGTCTGATAATGCTTAAATTTACAAAAATGCACGGCGCCGGAAACGATTATATATACATAGAAGATCTCAAAGAACAGATAAAAAACCCGTCAAAACTGACAAAAGAGATGAGCAACCGGAATTTCGGAGTAGGTTCAGATGGTCTCATTCTCATACTTAAATCGGAAAATGCAGATTTCAGAATGAGAATGTTTAACTCTGATGGAAGCGAATCTGAAATGTGCGGAAACGGCATCCGCTGCTTTGCAAAATATGTCTACGACCATAAGCTTACTCAAAAAGACAATATCTCCATTGAGACTGATGGCGGAATTAAACAACTTGAACTGAAAATTAAAAATAACCTGGTAGATTCTGTAAAAGTCGATATGGGGGAACCGGTTCTCCAGAGAGAAAGAATACCCATGCTTGGCGATCCCGGTATGGTTATTAATGAAGATCTGCATCTCCCTGATGGTGTAACATTTTCAACAATAGCACTTTCAATGGGGAATCCCCATGTAGTAATATTTGTTGAAGACGCCGAAAATTTTCCTGTTGCAAAATACGGACCTATTATAGAAAATCTGGATATTTTCCCCAATAGAACCAATGTAGAATTTGTACAAGTTCTGAACAGCAAAGAAGTAATCCAGAGAACATGGGAAAGAGGAGCCGGAGAGACCATGGCATGCGGTACCGGAGCTTCTGCTGTTACAGTTGCAGGT
This sequence comes from Spirochaetota bacterium, assembly GCA_038241375.1. GTDB lineage: Bacteria > Spirochaetota > UBA4802 > UBA4802 > UBA5550 > WRGT01. The sequence continues at coordinate 8,166 of JBBRFT010000097.1, read as the reverse complement.
GTTCTCTCAAAACAGACCGAAAGAAAAATCACCGTCCATCTTCTTGGCGGAGATTTAAAAACCGAATGGAATGAGAAAAACAACCATGTCTTTTTAACAGGCCCGGCTGTTGAAGTATTTAAAGGGGAATGGCTTTTATAGAATCAGATTTCCCAAAGCTTTCTAAAAGGGACCCCTTTTTCAAGAAGGATAACTTTTTTTATTCCGGGAATATTTTCAACTATTGTTTTTTCAAGGGATTCTTTAAACATCTGTTCAGAACCCTTTACAACATACATATCTTTTTCAAGAGTTGCAGGGGAGAGATCAATAACACAGACTTTCCCTTCACCACTCTCTTCATTTACCAGCCAGATTTTTTTAATCAGAAAACTTACAGGGACATTTTCTGAAGTATTCTCATAATAAGACCCATCGGCAACAAGCTCAAAAAGTCTCTTAGCAAGTGATTCATCTTCAAGATCTGAATAAATTTCTCTCTTCTCGGAGAGAATCTCTGTACACCCCTCGGAAGGTATGTATATATTAACAGTTTTTTTATCTTCAAGAACCGGAATTGAAGGGAAAATATCGAATACATTTTTCCCGATATGATATGACAGCATAATATAGTCGAGAACAAAAAGTAATGAAAGTGCCAGGATGATAACTCTGTTTCTCTCCTTTACATTGCTCTTCACTGCGTCTTTAGTTTCAGTTATCAAAGTTCTGATTCTGATATTTATCACAGAAATAAAAGTTTTAACTTCTATATAAACAGTTAAAACTTTATTCTTTATCTCTGAAATTTTAATTTTTTTAAAAAAATTCATTTTAATTCCCTGGTACACTTTTTCAATGATTAATGTGTTATTGTAAATTTATTCATTCTTATGTCAATAATTCAAGTAAAAGAAATCCGTTTTTATATATTATTTTTCAATGTTAATTCCTTAATATATATTTTAGTGTAAAATAAACAATTATATATCCCCGCCGCCTTCGGCGGCGGGGATTAATCTATCAGTTCATTATACTGACCAATAAAGGTTATAATACCGTCAACAATACCCTCTGCAAGTTTATCCTGATATTTATCAGTTTTTACATAACTCAGCTCCTTCTTATTAGTAATAAAACCTACTTCAATAAGAACGGCAGGCATCAAAGCCCCTCTCAAAACAAAAAAATCAGCTTTATGAACACCCCTTGACTTAAATTCTGTAATTTTTTTATCAAGACTTTTCTGAACAGAATCAGCAAGAAGTGAACTCTCTTTCTGAATCTGAGTTGTCATCATTAATGCTTCAATATAATCCACATCTCCATATTTCTTTTTCCCGCTTCCGGAATTTTCCAGAATAACTACATTATTCTCAAGAGCAGCAGTTTTTCTTGCTTCTTCATTTGTGGGATTCTGTGATAAAAAATATGTTTCGAAACCTGATATCCGGCTGCTTATGGATGCATTTACATGAATACTTACAAAAATACCATTTGTATCTTTTTTCAATTCACGGTTTGCTATTTCAGCTCTGTCCGCAAGTTCAATAAACCGGTCAGATGTACGCGTCAACTTAAGCTTTACATTAACATCTCTTTTTATAAGGAGAGCTTCAACTTTACGGGCCAGTTCCAGCGTTATGGCCTTCTCTTTAACTCCCCCCTTACCTACAGCTCCCGGATCCTTGCCGCCATGACCCGCATCAATTATAATAAAACCGATCTTCTCTTTTTTCTCCGGAATCCGATCTTTAGCCGGCTTTTTTTTATCATTCTGAACGTCCTGTTTTACAACAAGCTTATCTTTTACAACCGCTGCATCTCTGTTGTAAAAATTCTCCAAAAGAATCTGAGCAAGATCAAGGGGAAGATATACCCCGCCTTTCCATCTAATTACAGAATAATCCGATCCGGCAATGGTATTATCAATTATTGTACAGGAATACCCTGTTTTATAAACCATATAATGGCTCTTGTAGTATAATCTCCCTTTCTGAAAAACCGGATCAAAACTGTGTTCTATTGAAAACACATCAATAAGTTCGTCTATAAGAACATATTTTCTGCTATCTATATCAGCAATTGCTACACTTTTATCAGCCGCTGCCCCTGTAAAAGAAAACAAAACAGCAAATATTAAGAGATAAAACCTCAAGCGGCTTTCTATAATTGAAGATTGAAAAAATTTTAACATAAAGGATAAATCCGGAGATATATAATAGTCTTATATAAAGTTCTAAAGATTAATGAGTCAAGATATTTTTACTTATCCTGCATATAGGATTAATTCAGGATTTTTAATTGACAACAACAGGGTACAGCATTAATCAATAATAACTAAAATTAACGGGACAAATTATGAGATCTAAATGCAGATTTTTAATATCAGCCTTGATTATTGCCGTAATAATGACCGGTTGTAATAAACTAAAACCTGAAACACCTGTAATTCCGGAAAATTCCGGAGGGAATCCTCTTGCTGTAATAATCACACCCAATACAGCGCTTAGAATTGACCCCCTGATTTTTACTTCAAGAATCGTCCAGCTTAAAAAAGGTGAAGTCGGGGAAGTAATAGAAAAATCGAGTGAAAAAAAACCTGTTGCCGGTACAGTTGATTTCTGGTATAAGATCAGGCTCAGTAACGGAATAGAGGGCTGGGTATACGGCAGCAATATAAATATTCTTAAAGATTCCAACAGAGATAATGTTGAATCCTATCTAAGCCAATTCTGGGAAAAAGAGACAGCAGAGCTTAGTACTGCTCTTCACGGCAGATGGTGGAGTGTTAATAAATTTAACGATTTCACCAATCACGTAATTGAAATTTATAAAGACGGTAAATATAAATCATATATTAAAGGTAGCACAAAAAAATTCGAAGGCGACTATAACTTTGATTTTAACAACAGTAAGATTATCTTCCTTAACGGAACAACATTTGAAGGTGACCTGAATTACACACGGAGAGGTGATGAATTTACACTGTCACGTGAAGATGAAAAAGATGAAATCAAATTTAAAAAAATAAATGTGAATCCTGAATCTGAAACTGAAGAGCCTGCTCTTCAGAAAAATGATGAAGGCACTGATAATGTAAAGAAGGAAAATGAAGGTTAGAATAAACAAATATCTTACACTCTGTGGTCTGGGTTCCAGAAGAAAAGTTGAAGAACTGATACTCTCTGGTGATGTAAGGGTAAACGGAACTGTCACCAGAGATCTGTCCACTGTTATTGACAGCGAGACCGATACTGTAAAGTACATGGGTGAAAAGCTCAAAACGATTAACACATCATACTATCTTATGGTTAATAAACCTAAAGGTTACATAACAACTCTCAGCGATGAAAAAGGGAGAGTCACGGTTATGACACTTCTCCCCGAAAAGTATAAAAGATCAGGCGTCGTTCCTATCGGGAGACTCGACAAGGATACGGAGGGGCTGCTGCTCTTTACTAATGACGGCGATCTGGCCCATAAACTGACAGGGCCTTCATTCAAAGTGAAAAAAGAATACCTGGTACAGCTGGATAAACCTCTTGAAGAGGAAGACAGATTAATTATTGAAAAAGGTTATTTTGTTCATCAGATAAAAACCAAAACATTACCGGCAACAATAACTGTTACCGAACGATCCCGATTATTAGTAAAAGTACTGATCGTGGAAGGGAAAAAAAGACAGATCCGTTATTCATTCAAAAATCTTGGATACAATGTACTAAAGCTGAAAAGAACCGGCTACGGCCCTCTAGACCTTGGAAGATTAACTAAAGGCGACCATAGAGTACTTAAAACTACAGAAGTAAAACTGCTTAAAAAATCAATTTCAGAATCGTAAGAATTAATTTCATTAGGAATTATTAAACTCACCCCGCTCTCTTTCTTTCCAAAGAGAGCGGGGTGAGTTTTTAAAAATCTGCGGCTTATATTTTTTTAACCTATTGCAAGATTACCCTTTTCACCGGTTCTTATTCGAATACACCCTGCCATATCAAAAATAAATATTTTACCATCACCGATATCACCTTCTGGAGCCGCTTTCATTATGGCATCTATTGCTCTGTCAAGATAATCATCATTAACAGCTATCTCCAGTTTAACTTTCCGGAGAAGATTATCCACTTCTGTTACTCCCCGGTAAACTTCCGTGACACCTTTCTGTCTCCCGCATCCGAGAACATCTACAACAGTCATAAGGTGAACTCCGTTTTTTTCGAGTTCTCTTTTTACCTCCTCGAGCTTATGAGGACGGATTACTGCGATTATATATTTCATTATATACCTCCATTATTCTTAGTTGTTATTAATCCACAAGAGTATAGGCCGATTCATGGTGCTGAGTAAGATCAAGTCCTATATTCTCATCACGCGCCTCAACTCGCATCCCCAGGAGAAGATCACATATCTTATAAAGAACATATGTACCTACTGCCGAGAAGACAATGGCAACTACTACTGTAACAAACTGCACCCACAACTGATGAGGATTACCATAGAAAAGTCCATCGGTCCCGCCTATATCCTTATTTGCAAATAATCCCGTGGCAAGAGCACCCCATATACCGGCAATTCCATGAACACCGAAAACATCCAGTGAATCATCATATCCCAATTTTTTCTTCACATAACTTACAAAAATAAAACCGAGTAAACTCCCCCCTGCACCTATTGCAATAGAAGCCATTGGTGTAACAAATCCTGCGGCCGGTGTAATTGCAACAAGGCCGGCCACAAGCCCCGTAATTACACCTAAAGCAGTCGGAGTTTTATGTACAAACCAGTCAAGTACCATCCATGTCACCGCCGCGCCGGCTGCCGCAGTATTTGTATTTAAAAATGCTGAAACTGTCTGACCTTTTACACCAAGAGCACTTCCGGCATTAAATCCGAACCAGCCAAACCAGAGAAAAGCAGCACCTAATACAGCAAAAGGGAGATTATGAGGTGAACTTGAAGCTCCATTCCCTCTCCTCTTACCTATGAGTATGGAAAACACAAGTGCCGAAATACCTGCAGTAATATGAATTACAGTCCCTCCGGCAAAATCAAGAGCTCCCATGTTAAACAACCATCCGCCGGAAGCCCATACCCAATGAGCCATTGGGTCATATATAAAAGTCGACCACAAAATGGTGAACAAAAGAAAACCTGAAAATTTTATTCTTTCAGCAAATGCGCCTACTATAAGTGCAGGCGTTATTACTGCAAACATCATCTGGAAACATACAAAAAGCTGATGAGGAATTGTCTGCCCTTCAATAGGAGTAAGCCCTACTCCATTCAAAAAAGCAAATTCCAGCCCGCCGATAATCCCGCCCTTATCCGGACCGAATGCAAGTGTATAACCAATTAAGACCCACTGAATTGATATTACCGCAAGTATAACCATACACTGCATGAGTACAGATAAAATGTTTTTCTTTCTGACAAGCCCCCCGTAGAAAAATCCGAGAGTCGGGGTCATCATCATTACCAGCGCTGTTGCAATAAGCATCCATACTGTATCAGCCGCATTAATCATTTAAATCCTCCAGCAAAATATTATTTTTTATAAACCTATCTAATTCCCGGTATTACAAAAGGTCAATCTGTTGGATTAGCGGAACCGTTATTCGCGGTATATTTAACCACGATGTAACAAAAAACGCAGCTTAGCACTACACCGCATAACGCATAACGTCTGAATGTTACAGGGGGATTAAAACTTAACATATAATTAATATTAAGTGAGCCATGGAAAACTAAAATTTAAGTTATTTACGTATGAAAAATATAGCCGATGATCTTAAGCAGATAATGAGTGCTAATTCCTGAAAAACAAAAAAGGCTGTGGAAACCACAGCCTTTTTTTATAATTTATTTATCAGTCTCTATTTCTTTTTTACTATTTTTTTAACTGCTGCTTTTTTAACAGGAGCTTTCTTTGCTGCAGGTTTTGCTGCTGCTTTCTTAACAGGAGCTTTCTTTGCCGCAGGCTTAGCTGCCGCTTTCTTAACCGGAGCTTTCTTCGCTGCAGGAACAACTTTTTTAGAAACGGCCGGTAATGAATCAATATTCTTCAGAATCCAACCCGTTACATCGCTTAAAACTTTTTCCCGCTCTGCTGGTGTTTCATTCATTGTTTCATGATAGAGTCCTTCGAAAATAAACAGTTTCTTAACTGAAGATGAAGCATCATTATAGAACTGTTCAGCTGCTTTATAATCACAAATATGGTCCTCTTTTCCATGAAATACAAGAAGAGGTTTTTTAATACTTGCGGCATTACTGATACACTCCTGACCGGCTCTCATAAATTCAACGGCCCATCTGGCTGTAACTTTATTATGAACAAGAGGATCATTGTTATAAGCAGTAATAGTATCCTGATCATGTGATAAATCAGAAACATTCAAACCGCTTGGAAAAGTCAAAGTACCAATTCTAGATGAGAAGAAAGAGGCGACCGAAGTTTTCCATGCCGGTACTTTAAATGCAGGAGTATATCCCGGAGAAGATATAACAAGCATAGACAGATCATCAGGATATGTCATTGCATATTTTGTTGCTATTACACCGCCCATACTATGACCAAAAACGATTACAGGGAGTCCTTTATTCTCTTCTTTTATAAATTCAAGAAAAAGTTTCAGATCATAAACATAATCCATAAATGAATCGATATGCCCTCTCTTCCCGTCAGACTTTCCGTGACCCCTATGATCAATAGCAAAAACTGATATTTTTTTATCCGCAAAGGCTTTTATCAGATTATCATATCTTCCTGAATGCTCACCAACACCATGGACAAGAATTACTGCTGCTTTAGCTTTATCGGCAACCCATTTCTGAAAAAAAATCTCAATCCCGCCTTTCCCTGTAAAACTTCCTGTTTCGTGATTATATGATTTCATTTACATACTCCTTTTATATTTTCATTCTGTTTATACAAATACAGAATTACCCGCTTGTCAATTAAATATCTGATCTGCAGATAATTCTTAACATATTTATTAAAAAATTTTATATGCAGACACTCCTTCGCTTAATAATACTAATTTGAAATTTCTGAATTGCTTAAAAACATTAATTATATAGCATTAATAGGGCCATGTACAGTCCCATCTATAAATTGACGCACATAGGGATCATCTGTTTTTTTTATATCATCATTTGTACCTGTAAATATCACCTTACCTTCATAAATCATGGCAATGCGGTCTGCAATTCTATAAGCAGAGGTCATATCATGAGTAACAACAACAGAAGTCATTGCATAAGTATCACGCATTTTAACAATAAGCCTGTCTACAACACCGGCAGTTATAGGGTCAACTCCGGTTGTCGGCTCATCATAAAGCATAATCTCAGGTCTTACAGCAATCGATCTTGCAAGTCCCGCACGTTTCTGCATTCCTCCGGACAATTCCGAAGGACGTTTATCTCCGGCATCGGGTAAACCCACCTGTGCTAAAGATTCTTCGACTATCATTTTAATTTCATCTTCATCAACTCCGCGTCTTCTCAAACCGAAGGCAACATTGTCAAAAATATTCATTGAATCAAAAAGTGCCGCTCCCTGGAATAAAATTCCGTACCTGGAAACTATTCCTCGCTTCACGGAATCAGTACTTCCAGTCATAGCTGTTCCATCAACAATTATTGTCCCTTCATCCGGTTCAAGAATCCCCACAAGATGCTTCAGAATAACAGATTTGCCCGTACCGCTCTTCCCGATAACACAAAGAATCTCCCCCGGTTCGACTGAAAGATTAATTCCCTTAAGTACAGATTTTTCGCCAAAACTTTTATGAAGATTTTCTATAGCTATTTTTGCCATGTGATACTATCCCTGTTATCAATAATTGCATGTAATGATAATATTGTATATATTCTGCAAAAACCGTGTCACCCTTTTAATATATAATCTGAGAATTAAACTTGTTTTTTTTATAATAATAATCATTAATAATTCCAGAACTCTTTTGTCATAAAAAAGCTCCATTATCCCCGCCGCCGAAGGCGGCGGGGATATAGATTCTTTATTTTACACTAAACAATATGCTTAAGAATTATTACTGAATGATTCTTAAGCTTAAACACAAATTACACATTCCGGGGGGGAGACTATGGATTCAATATACTCTAAACTGCGGGAAAGGCTGGACACATACTCATTCGGCTTTCCCGAAACAAAATCTG
>JBBRFT010000096.1:0-11873 GCA_038241375.1 Spirochaetota bacterium | reverse complement strand
GATCTTTTTGAAGTTGTTCCTGGAATTATGGCTAATCTATAATACCGGAATTTATTTTGTAAAATCAGAGAGGATGTCCAATGGACATCCTCTTTTTTTTTGCGTTTTTTAAATTAATTGTATTTATTTGTGTATGGTGTGTGTTTTAGAATATCGTACAGACGTAGCAGTGCTACGTCTCTACAATATACACGATAATGCATTTTATTTTATTTCGATCCGGGGAAAATGTTTGCCCGGAACATGTATCCAGTTGTAAAGCTGTAATTGATCATATGTAATTCATCACTGGAATCGCTGAGAAGGTTAGTCGGATAATACTCCCCCATAACACCAAAAAGAAAATCTGTGTATTTTGTTGATTTTATTTTAAAAACAATCCCGCCGGTTAATCCGATCTGATTTGAATTTGTAAATCTTTCTACATCGTCATTATATTTCGGAAGGGGCACGTTTGCATCTGTTTTCATGACAGAATAAAAAATATGTGAATATACAACTCCGCCAACCAGGTTTAGCGCTGATTCTCCTCCGCTGAATGAAAGTATAAGAAGAAAGGGGATATTTATAGTCTGCATAGTCCATCTGCTTTCAAATTCCGGAATTTTATCTTCCATGATAAAGTCAGAATTAAAATATCGGTATTGAATTCCTGAACCGGCATTAAGAATACCATGTATCTGCTTTTCCAGTGAAATTCCACCACCGGTATAAATCCCCGGTTTAATATCAAGATCCATATTTTTTTGATAAATGTCAAAAGAACCAAAATTGGCATTAATCCCTATGGACATATCGGGTGTTTTTTCATTCTCCTCCGCGCTTAGAAAAACTAACGGCGTTGACATTAGAATGATAAATGTTATAATAATCCTTTTCATTTTTTTACTTTTATTCTGCTTCCATTATGCAGGTACCGTTAAATACCGCGCCGCTCTCCATAACTATTTCAGGGGCTACCATATCTGCGCTTATTCTGCTTTTTTTAAACAATTCAATTTTTTTTGAAGCCTTAATTTTTCCGTTCACTGTACCGCTGATTGAGACAAGCGAAGCATTGATGTCAGCACTCGTAACCGATTCGCGCCCGATTATTAGCTGCCCGTCTGAGATTATTTTCCCTTCAAATTTACCTTTTATTTTAAGTGAGTTTTTAAACTTTAGAGTACCCCTGAAATCTATATCGTCGGCAATCACGGTATCTATTTTATTTTCATCCTCAACAATTTCTTTAATATCTGACATCAGACTCTCCTTTTTCTAAAACCATTGATCGGTTTTTTATTATATAACTCTCAAAACCGATGGCATTTTATCTCCGCCGCGCCTTTGGCGCGGCGGAGATAAAATTTACCACTATTTTTTGAGCAGTTAATTTATTATAACTGTATTTTTTCAAAAATTTGTTTATCTGAATATTACTGATTGTAAATTATAATCAGGTATAGTTCCCTTGTCAAACAAAAAGGCATATATTATTAAAGTTGGAGAGTTAAATGGAAGAAATTCTTAAAAAAGCCAATGAACTTGGTATTCTTATTAAAGATACCGGGGCTCATATCGGGTTTGAAGAGGTTAATCTGGAAGTAGAGAATGATAAAGAAGCATCTCTTCTTTTAAAGAAATATAATGAAATTGCAGAAACAATACAGCAGAAACAGAGTGAAGGTTTTACACTGGAGAAGTATGAGCAGGAGAGATTCCGTGAAATATCCGGTGCAGTCGCGTCTAATGACCTTCTTTTGAAATATCTTAAAGCCAGAGATGTATATATTGAACTTCTTATGAGCATTAATAATGCTTTAAGCAGTGACGAATCATAATAATTTTATAATTCTATATTAAATAAATCGAATTGATCTTATTTTTTTCTTTGAGTTTTACCTGGATCGTAACCGTAAGTCTGGATGTAAGTGAATCTGGAAAAAAATGCTGAACTTGCCATTGATGCTCTCATGAGGAGCTTCTTTCTGTTTAATTGATATTCTATATTATCTGAATATTTTTTCTTGAAACAAAAAATATAATTCAGTATCTTGTAAATGTGAAGTTGTATATAAAGAGTTGCACATTTAGTATTTTTGTTGCTTTTAAATTTAAATTTAAATTTCTTATAGTATAGGCTGTAAAAATCTTGACTTAATATAATTTTAAGATAAAAATATTAGTATTTTAATAATACTAAAAGGCAGGGAAAATGCAACCCGATTTAAATAATCTGAAAACTAAAATTCAGGCGAACAGGGATTTAATCGACAGAATAACTACAGGTCTTCCCGGTTTTAAAGGTTATGTCGAGAAATCAGAAAATTACGATGCAGATAGAATTATCAGGGGCTTTATAGTTGATAAAATTCTTTCTGTCAAAAAAAATCTCGGTGTTATATCGGGAGATCAGGCTAGAAATAAAAATTTTGCGGCTACACAGGAGTTCGATTCTCTCTCTAATCTTCTTGAAGGTCTTCTAAAGAAAGTGGAACATGCTGATTATGGTGTCAGTGGCGGTTTCTCTAAGATTAAGATCACAGAGGAAGATCAGAACAGACTTCTGGAATATGACTGGAGGCTCATTACTGCATTTGATGAGATTCATCAATTATTCGGTAATCTTTCATCCCTCCAGGCTGAAGCTCTTACAGCTGAAGTTAATAGTCTTAAAACTAGAATAAGAGAATTTGAAAAGAATTTTGATGATAGAAAATATGTGATAATGGAGGTCATATAAATGGCATTACTTGACGTCGTGCAGTGGGACAACAAACCTGGAGAGGTTATATTTAAATTCGAAGAGGGTGCTATTGCTCTCGGGTCACAGCTTATCGTAAAAGAGGGGCAGGAGGCAATTTTTTTCAAAAACGGTCAGGCACTTGATTCATTCGGTCCCGGCAGGCATACTCTGACCACAGGGAATATTCCGATTCTTGAAAAGCTTATCAATCTTCCTTTCGGAGGGAAAACACCATTTCCTGCTGTTGTGTATTTTGTAAATAAAACTGAAATCCCAAATATGAAATGGGGAACAAAGCAGCCTATGCTACTGATGGACCCGATTTATAATCTTCCTGTTCCAATCAGGGCTTTCGGTTCATATTCAATCAGAATTACAGAAGTTAAATCTTTTTTAATTATGGCAACCGGAACATGGCAGGCTTTCACAACTGAAGCGATCGGTACCGCCTTCAGGGATATGGCGATTCTTCCTAAAGTTCAGGATCTTATTGCTGAATTTATGATTAAACAGGAAATCACAATATTAAAACTTGCAGCATATTATGATGAGATCGGTTCAGGCGGAAAGGGTAAACTTACCGAAGAGTTTACAAGTTTCGGTGTGGAGCTTGTAAGATTTGCAGTTGAATCTATTAATATTCCTGATGATGACGAAAATGTTCAGCGCTTGAAGAAAGCACTAGCGGATAAGTCAGAGATGAATATTATGGGTGAAGATTATAAAACCAAGCGTACTTTTGATACAATGGAAAAAGCAGCTGGTAATGAAGGTATGGCGGGCGGAATGATGGGAGCCGGAATGGGTGTAGGAATGGGGCAGCAGATGGGTTCCATGATGGGTTCTGTTATGGGTAATGCGGCACCGGGTGCAGGTCAGGGTCAGCAGGTTGCATGTCCGAAGTGTAATGCTGCCAATCAGCCGGGAGCTAAATTTTGTGCATCATGCGGCGGACCGATGAGTATGCCACAGGTTGCATGTCCTGCGTGTAAAGCTCAGATTCCCGGAGGAGTAAAGTTCTGTCCCTCCTGCGGAGTGAATGTTCAAGGTTCAAATTGTGTCAAGTGTAATGTGATGCTTCAGCCGGGTGCAAAATTCTGTCCTGAGTGCGGATCACAGCAGGGATAAGGAGTTATAAATGTCATCAATGAATTGTTCATCCTGCGGCGCGCCTGTTGAGATTAAAAACAGATTCAGCAAGGTCTTTGTCTGTAATTATTGCAGTACTCATCTTAAAGTCAGCGAAAGCGGACTTGATATCGCAGGCAAGTATCCTAAACTTGCAGAGTTTCCTTCTATATTTCAGGTCGGATCAAGGGGGACAATTCTGGGGAAGCCCTTTGCAGCTTTAGGCCGTATGAGATATAAGTATCAGGGCGGTCATTATGATGAATGGTTTATAGAACTTGATGGTGAAAACGCATGGTTTACTGAAGATGAAGGTACGTTTACCCTGTATACGGATCTTTATGAAGCCGTTGATATACCCGATATTACGACTATAAAAGCCGGTCAGAATATCATGGTCGGCGATAAAAAAGTTATGGTGAAGGAGAAGGGGCACGCTGTAGTCGACGGCGGAGAGGGTGAACTTTATTTTTACGTAGAGCCTGGAACCGAAGTTGTATATTTTGATGCTGTTTCAGAAGGTAAAAAAGTCTCCGTTGAATATACCGAAAATGAAGTTGAAATGTTTGCAGGAAGACCATTGCTTAAAAGAGATATTGTTGTAGAAGGCTGAGGCTATAAATTTTTAAACTCCTAAACAGAGGATGCTATGGGTGCTGATGATAAAAAGGAACTGAAAGCATTGAAATGCACTAAGTGCGGCGGTGATCTTGCGAAAGGGTCCCGTTCTCATTATGACGATGATGAAGAGGAGACTGTTACAATTCCTGTAGCCAGATGTATACAGTGCAATACTGAATATGATCAGCACACTTCGGAGTACTATGAAATTTTTGCCGATGATCTGACTTATGATAAAGATACTACAGTCTTCAAACTCGGTCTTAAAGGTAAACTCAAAGGTATTGAGTACGAAATCATCGGGCGCTTGAGATATCAGGAAGAGGATGAGTACGAAAAATCCACATGGGATGAGTGGGTAGCTGTTTCCGAAGATGGTGTTTTCCATTATTTCGTTGAAGAGGATGGCAGGATCGATTCCTATGAAGAGTATATCCCCGAATCAATTGATATGGAATCCCACGATTCATCAATAGAATTTGAAGGGAAAAAAATTAAAAAATCTGAAGGGTATATCGGGCGGATTGTTCTGGCTGAAGGTGAGCTCCCATGGACACCGGAAATCGGAGAGGCTACACTCTGTTATGACTTTAAAAAGGACGGATTACATTATACAATAGAAAAAACGGATGATGAGGTTTCGATTACAAAGGGTGAAAAACTCTCACATGGCGAGGTTATTGAAGCTTTTAATATTGAAGGATACAAAGATCTTTATTCCAATACTCTTAAAAAGAGAAGATCCTTTAAATGGGAAAGCCGCATATATGTCGCGGCAATGTTTTTTTGTCTGATCTTTTCTGTTTACAGCTGCCTGGGGGACACACTGATTCCCGGTGTTATGAATAGTAAAAATATTCTGCTTGATAACTCTCCGGTTAATGATGCAGAGGGGAGTGTCTACGAAAGTCAGATTCTTTACGGGCCATTTGATATTCCCGAGGGTGGAAAACTGTATAATGTTTCGGTTCAGGTAAATCAGCAGGTTCAGCCTCTGAATCTGGAATGGCAGTCTTTCCGATTTATGCTTGTTAGTGAAAATAGACTGAATGAGCTTTCCGAGGGGAAGGTCACCGATTCAGCTTTATTAAAAGATATATTTGAAAATATTGATGCTCTACCCGAGCCTCTTGAATCATATGTAATTATTGGGGACTTCTGGGATGAAGAAGGGCGAGACAGTGACGGTTACTGGCATGAATCTGATCTCAGTTATGATACCAATTTTGTTCTGGATGAATCGGGTAAATATTATGCCTACCTGGAACTTTTCAACAACAACAAAAAAGATGTTAATGCCTTGTCTTTTTCTATTGCTCAATCTAAAGGTTACAGATATTATATAATTATTTTCTTTGTATTTTTTATTCTATGGGGAATAAGTAAGATACGTTCAAGATCTTACAATGAACTCCCTTTTGAAATGTCAGAGTAACGGGGGGCTGAATGTTAAGAAGTATAGTAATCACTCTTATTCTGGCCTTCGGGGCTTTTATGCTGACTTCGAGTTATGTCGGTTACCCGGGTGCAGGTAAGGAGTATTTTAAAAAAGCAACTGAAGAGAGGAAATCACTGCGGGCCGGAAGCGGATATTATCTGCCCTATCACGGCGGTTCAGGGAGTTTCAGATCGGGGAAGTAATATCATACTGTGATTTATCAGATGATAAAATATATTAAAAAACTCAGGGGGTACAGTTTATGGATTGGTCAGTAATCCTTTACGGAATATTTGATACTGTTGTATATTCGTTAATCGGGATAGTTCTTATGGGGCTCGGTTTTCTACTTATCTCTTTTTTCACACCATTTTCTATTAAAAAAGAAATTGAAGATGATCAGAATATATCGCTTGGAATAATAATCGGGGCTGTTATACTCGGTATATCAATTATTGTTGCTTCTGTAATTTCCTCTCCTTCAAGTTCGGGAGCTATGAAGAACAGTCAGATTAAAGTCGAGCAGCAGAAATAGAAATTGAAAACTGATTTAAAAAAAAATGAACAGAGAATACTTTTATTCTCTGTTTTTATTTTATCTCTATGCGGGATAATTTACGAACTGGTTCTCGGTTCACTGGCATCTTATCTATTGGGTAATCCTGTTCAGCAGTATTCAATTACAATCGGGGTTTTTCTTAGCTCCATGGGACTCGGATCCTATCTCTCCAGGTTTATAACAAAGAATCTTGTTGAATCTTTTGTACGAATTGAAATTGCACTCGGTTTAATCGGCGGAATTTCAGTAGTTCTTCTAAATTATCTTTTTTCTTTTTCTGTTTCATTCTACATGCTTCATATTTTCTTTCTTACTGCGATAGGTACTCTTGTAGGGCTGGAGATTCCTCTTATTACGCGGATTCTCAAAACTTATGGAGCGTTGAAAGATATAATTTCAAATGTGCTTACGCTTGATTATATCGGCGGACTTGGCGGCTCTCTGCTTTTTCCTCTGATTTTATTTCCGTATATGGGTAGATATCTGACCTCTATTACAATAGGTATGATTAATATTGCAGTGGCGATATTTGTTGTTATTAAACTGGTGGATTATTCAAGAAAAAAAACAGATTTAACATGGGCTATGGCATCTCTGGTTATACTTCTTTTTTTAGCAATAAATTCTGATTGGGTAACCGCTATACTTAACAAGAAAATGTTTTATGATGATATTGTTTTTTCAAAGAGATCTAAATATCAGGAGATAGTTCTCACTAGAAACGGCAATGACTTCAGGCTTTATCTTGATGGATCTCTTCAGTTTTCCACTTCAGACGAGTACAGATATCACGAAATGCTGGTTTATCCGCCGGTTATGATCAGCGGGGAAAAGGATCTGTCAGTTCTTGTTTTAGGCGGAGGGGATGGTCTTGCTGTAAGGGAACTTCTAAAATTTAAAAATGTGATCCATGTAACTCTCATCGAGCTTGATGGTTATATGGTTGATCTTGCTAAAAATAATTCAACAATGAAATTTATAAATAACAATTCACTTATGAATGAACGTGTATACGTGGTAACAGGTGATGCCTATGATTATCTTATAAAAAACAGTCTTAAGTATGATATTATTATTGCTGATTTTCCCGATCCTCATGATGAAATTGTTTCAAAACTCTACACAGATAGTTTTTTTCATATAGTTAAAAAATCACTCAAAGAGAGCGGAGTTTTTGTTACGCAATCAACATCTCCGCTATTCGCACGTGAAGCTTTCTGGTGTATAAATAAAACATTGGGTGTAGTTTTTAAAGAAGTGATCCCGTATCATGTTTTTATTCCGACATTTGGAGATTGGGGATTTAATATTGCCATGGATCAGAAGTTTGTTTTGGAAGATATGGTTGGTGCAGAGAACTCGAAATTTTTTACAAAAGAGACATTCCGCGCTTCGATGTATTTCCCACCGGATTCAAGTAGGGTGGATACTAAAATCAACAGATTTAATAAACCCCTGTTATATCTTTATTATCTTAAAGGATGGAAGGATTCTGACTACTGATCGGGCAATAAAATGACCATAAACAAGAAGGCGACAATATGTATTGTCGCCTTCTTGTTTATGGTCAGTAAAATTACAATTAAACAGCTTTAACGATATTACCTGTTCTTATGCAGCTTGTACAAACATTTTTTCTTACAGTTCTGCTGTTAACAAGAAGTCTGATTTTTTTAACGTTTGGTTTCCACATTTTGTTTGTTCTTTTATTGGAATGGCTCACGTTACAACCGAACTGAACACCTTTTCCGCATATTTCACATTTTGCCATTTGACTATTCCTTGATACGATGAATTTGTAGACAATTGTAAAACCTGAGTCATTTATTTCAAGTAAATTATATCGTTTTTAAAGAAAATTGTTGAATTATTTCTACTAATTGACGAATCTGTTTTTTGTTTTGTATTAATTATTCAAGCAGAATAGTAATATTTACCCTGGACGAATTTTAAAATTTATATAACATGGATGGATTAGATGGAGATAAAACCTGATACAAATGTCGCAGAAGCACTGAGAATGTCTAAGAAAGTAGTGGAAGTCTTTAAAAGCTATAAGCTTGATTGTATCACATGTAAAGGGGTTGTAGAAGAGACAATAGAAAAAGCAGCTTTTCATAATGGTCTGACACTTAATGTTTTTCTAAAAGATCTTAATGATGCATTGAAATAGTTCCTGAGAATTTATGAAAGGGACCATACGGATTATTTCAGGATTAATGAAGGGGCGTGCTATCCCTTTTAATATGAATCGATTTAAAGATGCAGAGATTACTTCTCAGAAAGTAAAAGGGGCTCTGTTTTCTATAATCGGTGAAAATCTTCATGATAAAACATTCATCGATCTTTTTTCCGGATCGGGACAGATAGGATTTGAAGCTCTAAGCCGTAAATGTGCTATGGCAGTATTTAATGAAAGGGACAGAGCACGTTTTGAATTTATTAAAAATTTTACTGCTCTGAGCGGCTTTAGTGACAGAGCATTGGTTTTAAATCTCAACGCGAAGTCGGCTCTTAAATTTATTTCGGACCGCGGAATCAAAGCTGATTTTGTTTTTCTGGATCCTCCCTATGATAAAGAGATCGGCGGCGCGGCTCACTACGATCCCATACTCAAGGATGTTGAGAAATCGGGAATTTTAAAAGAGAATTCAGATATTATTATTCAGCATTTTTCAGGTAATGAACTTTCAGAATTATGCGGGGACCTGATAAAAACTGATACAAAGAAATACGGAACAACTTCACTTTCTATATATCACTACAGTATTTAAACCAATTATCAGGAATAACGGCAGTTTGCGAATTGGATTAGTTTTTTATCATTCCGGATTGAGTGAAAGCGCAATGCCGGCAACCGGAGGAAGATATTCGATAATGCCGCAGATAAGGCATAATGCTGAGATTCCGGTATTTGGCCGGATTTTTTGTAACATCATGTTACTTGCCGGCAGGCAGACATCGCATTTGCACTATGCGCACAAACTCGATGAAAAAATAAAAAAAATTGAAACACGTACCTGGGCAAAAGCAATTGAAAATTCATTTCAAAAAAATCCGGAAGTTTGCCCCGGTTGTTTAAAATATATGATTAAAGATACGGTATATTTATGACCTGCTGACAACGCAATGAAGATACTTGTTAAAACCCACGCTATAATCGGCGGTTATTTTAAGCCGTTTGCAAAACAGGTTAGATCACCTTGAAAATTTTCAAAAATTTTAAAAAGATAAAAGTGTTGGCTTACTTTTCGATTGGCTGTTACTTTGCAATCATAGGGAAACCTGTTTTTTAAACAATTGCGCGAAGGTCGGTTCTTTGACATCCATGTCACCACCGACACTTCCCTCGCCGTGAGGGTCGCGCAAATTTAATTTAAACATGGTGTATTGAATACTTTATGTCAAGAAGGATACTGATTTGACATTCCGATAAGTCTCAATCTGTCTTTACTAATCAGAGTGTGGTCTAAAACCTGTTCCATTTTAACGGACTTTCCTTTATCAACAAAGGTTATAAATGGTGATGCGGCAATGCTTATGGCTTACGAAGATAAAGGTTTAAGCGAGTTGCTTTACGGGGATAAAGAAAAGATTAAAGAACTCGTGGACAAGTTCATTCATCATATGTAGAATTTTTTGATATAGGAAACGGCGTTAAACTTGCAGAGAGTTTAGATAAATACTCTGCAGGTCACTAGCCATAAAGGATTTTACTTGTTGCCTGGCAAATCTGTCAACAGAGTGTCAAGGTTGCGTCTTTTTTGAAATTGTATTTTTCTTAGATCTATTTCGTATTTCGGCATCTGCTTCAGCCTGCGCATCCTTATCATGAAATCTTTTACTCCAATCAATCTCCTTCATAGACAACAGCCTGTCAAATATCCTGTAAGCTATTATCTCGCGGATTGAGGAATATTCTATATTTGTTAGAACCACTACCCCTATCTTCTCCTTCGGAAGCATCGCGACAACAGACCTGCTCCCTTCAATGGCGCCGAAATGAATAGTCATAAGGTGCCCCCTGTATGAATTGATACCCCACCCCATAGCATATAGTTTATAAAACATCTCCTCTTCTGTAATTATTCCTGTTGTGACCACCTGCGGTTTCATTATTTCATTTAGCCTGTCTTCGGGGATTATTTGTTTATCTTTAAATCGCCCCCCATTGAGGTTCATTATTATCCAGTTTGCCATGTCGCTGACATTTGAATTTATTGAACCGGCAGGCCCTGCTGATGTCATATCTATATATGGGTTCTCCATTATTTCGCCATTTTTGTTGCGGTATGGCAGCGAATAGTCACCGGATTTCTTCATACCCGCCAGACTGAATCCGGTATTTTTCATTTCCAGTGGGTCGAATATCTTCGTTCTGACGAAATCCTCCCATGTCCTGCCAGAGACCGCCTCAACAACCATCCCTGCAGCTATATACATCAGATTATTGTATTCATACGACTCGCGGAAACCCCTGTCGAAACTCAAGAACTGCAGCTTTTTAAATATCTTCATCCGGGTTAACTTCGAATCCCACCACAAATTATCATGTGGCGCAAGCCCGACCCGATGTGTAACCAAGTCTCTTGTTGTGGCATGCTTAGTGGCGTATTCATCCTTCAACCTGAAAGAGGGGATATATTTCCTCACAGGAGTGTCCCAATCAAACCTCCCATCCCCCTTAAGTATAGCAAGAGATGTTGTAGTAAAGGCCTTTGTGCACGACGCTATAGGAAACATGGTCAGCGGTGTGACTTGAAGCTTTTGATTCAGATCTCTGAAGCCGAAGCCCTTTGAATATATTACATCTTTATCTTTTACGATGGAGACAGCCAAGCCCGGGATATTCCAGTCTTTTAGTTCCTTTTCAATAAACTCATCAATACCGGCCAGGCGATTAATAGCATCCGGCTCACTGCCGCGAAGTGCGGTATATGGAGAGAGTAAACCGCATAAGATCAGAATGCTGATAAAACAGATTTTTTTCATTAAGATCATTTATATTCCTTATTATATAGGATAGTCCCTATAACTTATTTTTACAGTGTTTTACTAAATTTACAACAACTATATTTCAAGAGAGAGTTTCTTAACAGTATCGTCGTTGATTTTTTAATTATTTCTGTAATATAATAAAATTTAATTTAAACATGGTGTATTGGATACTTTATGTCAAGAAGGATACATTTAGAACCTTCCGCTAATATTCATTATGATTATTCAACCACAGAGAGTTGGGTCTAAACTCTCTGTGGGTTATCGAAGATTCCTATATAGACATGGATCAAAGTATTTTGTATTATTCAATCCGCTCCCGTGAAGACAAAGAGCCTATAGAATATTTATTTGGCCAGATAAGCGAAAATATTAAATCTGAATTTAATGTTACCCTTAAG
>JBBRFT010000095.1:0-11883 GCA_038241375.1 Spirochaetota bacterium | reverse complement strand
CCGTTTGCTCTTGATAATCTTCAGGATAGGGGTGAGCTTTTTATCCCTTCAGGTGTAAGTGTTTACGAAGGAATGATTGTCGGAGAGAACAGCAGAGAAGGGGATATGGTTGTTAACGTATGTAAAAAGAAAGCGTTAACTAATATGCGAGCTTCAGGTTCAGATGATGCAGTAAGACTTATTCCTCACCGGGATTTCAGTCTAGAGCAGGCGCTTGAGTATATTGCAGAAGATGAACTTCTTGAAATTACTCCAGTTACTGTAAGAATGAGAAAGAAACTCCTCAAAGAGTTGGATAGAAAAAGAACCAGTAAACGGGGCGAATAATATATTAATCGAGAAGTGGACAGAACTCCTTCCGGAATTATCTGTTCACTTTTTTTTCGCCATTATTCTAGTTACCCGCATCTTTTTGTGCAGCTCCCTAAATCCCCGGGCAATTTTACTATTTTAGCATGTAACAAAATACTTTAAATCCAATCCTTATTTTATATTGGAATCAATAATAATACCTGAACTTGTTTATGGTAAAAAATGATCTATTATCCTCACCGCCGAAGGCGGCGGGGATATATATTTTTTTAAAATAAAAGATATATTAAGGAATTAGTATTATATTGAAATATAAACGGTAAAAGCAATGAATGATATTGAAAATAAAACAGAAAACAATGAAAAGCGGTTCACTTTTGGTATTGAAGGGATGACTTGTGCTTCCTGTGTCAGAATTGTTGAAAGGTCCCTTAAAAAGATGGATGGTGTACATTTTGTTTCGATTAATCTTGGTACGGAAAAAGGATATGTAATCACTGATCCGGATATTTCATTTGATGATATTAAGAAGAGAATAGACAGCACGGGATATAAAGGTCTTCAGAATGTTCCAGATGCTGAGAAGGTGGAGAAGGATTTCAGATCTGCAAGATGGAGAATGATCATTTCGCTGATCTTTATGATTCCCCTTACTGTAGGGATGATTTTTCACATGAGCGGTTTTCATCTCCCATGGTTTATAGCGATTGAATTTATTGTTGGTGCAGTTGTGCTTTTCTGGCCGGGAAGGTTTATATTCAAGGGAGCATATATAGCTGCTGTTCATGGTCATGCCAATATGGATACGCTTGTTGCGACGGGCGCTCTTGCTTCGTGGATTACATCGTTTCTGTTTCTAATAGGCATTGATATCAGTTCATTCGGTTCACTCTCTGTTATGCTTGTTTCGATTCATCTTACCGGGCGTTATATCGAATCACGGCTGAAGTACAGCGCATCAGGGGAGATCAGGGCGCTTCTTGCAATGCGGCCGAAAGAGGCATCTATACTTATGAATGGCGAAATAGTGAAAGCGCCGGCGGAAAGTATTCCCGTTGGAGCTTTTCTTGTTGTCAGGTCGGGAGAGAGTATTGCACTTGATGGAATAATTATCGAAGGGACCGGTCTTATTGACGAGTCAATGATTACCGGTGAAGCAGAACGGGTTTTCCGTAAAGCGGGTGAAGAGGTTACCGGCGGAACTATTCTTGAACAGGGTTCGCTCAAAGTTGAAGTTTTACGGGCAGGTGATGATACCTTCATGGCGCGGATGATTAAGCTCGTGGAGGATGCTCAATCTTCAAGTGTGCCGATCCAGGCTTTTGCCGACAGAATTACTGGAGTATTTGTTCCGGTTATATTTGCAATCGCAATTATAGCCGGTTTAGTATGGGGGCTCAATTACGATGTCATGAGGGGGATTCTTGTTAATCTTTCTCATTATATTCCATGGGTCAATCCAAATGCCGGTGCTCTGTCAACCGGTGTGTTTATTTTTATTGCAGTTCTTGTTATTGCATGTCCATGTGCTCTGGGTCTTGCCACACCAATGGCTCTTATTGCAGGGAGCGGACTTGCCGCTAAGAACGGACTCCTTATAAAAAACGGCGAGGCTATTCAGAAGGCAGGAGAGATTAAAACTATATTTTTTGATAAAACCGGTACCATCACCGAAGGGAAACCGGCCGTTGCCGGAACCTCTCTTGATGATAAAACTCTCGGTATTGTTTTTGCGCTTGAAAATGTTTCAATCCATCCGATTGCAGAGTCTGTTAAAAAATACTGTTTTGAAAAAAATATATCTGCAGACACCGGTGTAACTGATATTGAAGAGAGAGCCGGTACAGGTGTTTTCGGGATCCTTAACGGTGAAATTGTAAGTGTTGAGAGCCCGGAGAATCCTGAATTGTATTTATCTTTAATGGATGTGGGGGAGACTGTCTTTGAGTATAAAAAAGCCGGTGTTCTCCAGGGTTATATATCTGTTTCAGATCCGGTAAAGAGTGATTCAGCAGCCGCCGTAAGTATAATCAAAAGCCTGGGAATTATCCCTGTAATGCTCACTGGCGATACAGAGAGGACCGCAAAGGCAGTTGCGGCTAAAATCGGGATAGAACGTGTTATAAGCCGTGTGAGGCCTGAACAGAAACTCTTCGCAGTTCAGGATGAGCAGAAGAAGGGCAACATGGTATGTATGGTCGGTGATGGAATCAATGATGCTGCCGCGTTAAAAGCTGCAGACATCGGGATTGCACTCGGCACAGGAACTGATCTTTCCATAGAGAGTGCTGATATTATCATTACAGGGGGGAAGCTTTCATCTGTTCCCGCTGCTATTAGAATTTCAAAAATTACTTTCAGAAAAATACGCCAGAATTTATTCTGGGCGTTCTTTTATAATATTGTAGCGATACCGGCGGCTTTTATCGGAGTACTCCATCCTGCAATAGCGGAGTTATGTATGATTTTAAGTTCGATTAATGTTATATTAAATTCAATAAGTATTAAGAATATTAAAATAGAGTAATAAACATGGCTTTATTTTAAAAGAAATGATTCTTTCTCGCCGCCCACGAAGGCGGCGAGAAAGAATTTTCAGTTTTAAAAAAGTTCACGAATAATTTGTTATAGATTTAGATTAAAGGAGAATAAGTATGAAGCATACATTTAAAGTACCGGATATGACCTGTAACCATTGCAAAATGAGAATAGAAAAAACAATGAGTGAATCAGGAAAAGTGAATGAATTAAGTGTAGATCTCCAGTCAAAGAAAGTTTCTCTTGAATCGGATCTTCCTGTATCTGATTTGATAAAACTTTTTGATGACGCGGGATATGATGCTGAAGCGGCTGAATAAAGCCGCTTCACATTTTAATCTGTCTCTGCAGCTGGTCTTTCAAAGTGGAGCAGAACAGAACCAATTATATATTTCCTGGATATTGCACCAATTTGTTCCCTTGAGAGGCTGTCTGTATTTATGCCGGTGAAATAAAAAAGCCCCTTAAGCCTGTCAATATCTGATACTTTTTTAATTAAAATCCCATATTCTGCTGATTTAAAGACTAGAATAGAATTTTTCTTTACCATCCCTAAAATCAATGGCAATCGGCTTACAAGAACATAGTCCCCGTTATTGAAATCCGGGGACATGCTCTCTCCGCTTACTTTAATTATTCTGAACATTAAAGATTGGGATAAACAAATTCAAGATTAGGCGCGTAAGGTGCTTTTGCTTTTTTTGTTTTAACTCCTTTTATCTCCCAGAAAATTTCTGCGAATCTGTTTACTTTATCCATAAGTTCAACTGCAGAAGTTCTATCCGCTTTCTGTTTATCGGCAGAACCGAGCTGCAGTATTTTATGAAACAGCATAGATAATTCGGGGTATTTATCAAGGTGTTCCCCTTTTATAAAATCTCCAAAAATCACTCTGATCTCATGTTTTACTTTTTCTGCGTGTTCTTCTTTTACATTGATTAATCTCACAAGTTTGTTGTAGAACTCTTTATCCTGAACTGCGATATTTGCGAGGTGTTCGTCAATAAGATCGACCATTCGGACCACGGTCAGCGCTGCAATCTGGGCGGTAATCGGGTCATATATTCCGCAGGGTATATCGCAATGTGCTTTTGCCTTTTCGAAATGAAAAATTCTGTCCAGCTGATTTAGTATTTTGTACATGATTAAACTCCTTGAATTTCTTTAGATTTTAGGGCGGACCCAAAACTACGTTTTCGGGATCGCAGGGAGCTCTTCGGGGCTTTTAAAGGGACTAGCGCCGCTTGGACCCTGTAAAGATTGAGTTATTGGTACTACCCTAAAATTAAATATACATAAAATCCATTATTACGACGAATATTTTAATCAAAAAAATAAATACTAAAAATTTTATAATCTTTCTAAATACAGCAGGTAGCAATACTTAATTTAAAATTAAAATTCTTGATTTTTTTTAGAGGCTATTATAAAAAATAGATGGATTCTAAATACACGGTAATGATCTGATTTTTTATAATATTTAGAGAGTTGAATTTAATGTTAGACTTATACAGCAGTAAAATATGAAACATGCATTTTTTATTGGCCTTTTAATTTTTATGCAGGTTTCAATTCTTGTTAATATTCAGCTTTTAATATCATATTTTTCCAGCGGTAAAAAGAGGAGACTAAACGGAGTTTATGCGGCAGCTGCAGTAAATTTTGTTACTGGAATTATTCTTCTTTTAATTATGGTATTTGCACCTGATGTTGTCTTCAGGTTCGAACTTCAATCGATGACTGTTCCCGAGTCGGGACTTCTTTTCTTTTTACTGGTTTTTATCAAAACACGTATTGCTGTAAGAGTATTTAAAAGAGCAAAAGACCCTGATTACTATGATATAAGTTTTTTCGGGAAAAAAGTCTACCGGCTTAATGTTGTTAAAAAAAGTGAATTGGCTGTGTTTTTACTGTCAATGCCGGTCACTTTGATTGCAGGGGCTTATTTTGTTGTTAATATTTTTGTTTAAAAAAGATGTTGCACCATTGCTTTGACCGACTAATTATTAATTAAAAATGACATATAAAGTTTTAATCAATATTCATTTGTTTGAAAAACTATAGCAGTTAACGATTGAATTAGACCTTGTCATTTCAATCGTATGTGAGAAATCTTAAATTTAATGCAAGAAAAAGATTTCTCAGTCGCTATCGCTTCTTCGAAATGACTGATTGAATGCTATTTCATTTGGTTAAAACACTAGTTAATTATTTGAGCTGTTTTTTAGATATTTTGTAAGCATAACGTGATTTCCCTTTTTATTATAAGTCACTTCATCAAATGCGCTTTTAGTCATTGTTATCCCTCTCCCGTGAGCAAGGAAATTGTCATTTACTGCATCCTGCGAAGCTTCAGTAAACTGCTTAGAGTTAAATCCTTCCCCTTCATCGGAAATTATATAAATAACCCGTTCGCTGTTGACAGAATAATCGATATGGATTTTTTTCTCAAGATTCTCAGCTTCAAGCTGCCGTTGTCGGATAAGTTCGAAATAGTTGTCATCCATAATCGAAGATGATTTTTCTTCAAATGTTACTCCCAGGTTCCCATGTTCAATTGCATTAATTATTATTTCGCGGAGAGCTATCTGCAGCATTTTTAAGTTGCCAGGCTCGAGGTATTTTTTAAGATTTCTTGTAATACGGTGTGTAATCTCATCAGCGGTAATGAGATAATTCCCGATAGAATATTTCTGCTTCTCCGATTCAAAATACTTAAGCAGAGAATCATCAAGAACATTGGTGGCCTTTCCCAGTATTTCATTTTTCCCCGCAATATTTATATATTCAAGATGGACCTGCATCTCTTTAGGTTCAGTATTGATCGGGGATATAAAAGATGTCCTGAATACTATCGGTTTCTTCTCTTTTGTAAATTCATCCAGTTTCTCTTTAACAAGAAGTGTGGAAACGTGCTGTTCTCTTTCATCCTTATAAATAAGTTCAAGAAAATTCAAGCCCTGTATTCTTTCGGGATCGAGTCTAAGCTCATTAGCAATAGCAAAATTTGCAGTAATAAAGTCGAAGTTTTCGTCAAGAGTAAATATAATGTCGCTTGATCCTTCTATAAGAAGGCGATACTTCTCTTCTGATACACTTAAGAGCTTGTGTGCATCTTCAATCTCCTCTTTCGATTTATTAAGGCTGGTGACCATAATCTGCTGTGAGGTTATAACTTCCTGCTGTGCTTCATCTTTCTCTTTTTTCATAATATTAATTCTATCCGCCAGTGCCAGAGAGAGCAGAATCATCTCCAGGCCCGAACCGATCTGCATTCCGTATTCTGTTATAAAGTTATGGGGCAGTAGACCCATAACACGGAGAGTGGATAGGATAACACCGATGAAAAAAGCAGTCCATGCTATCAGGTAAAATCTTGCGGATCTGTTCCCTTTTTTCAGACTGACAACAGCTGCAGGGATACCGACAAATATCATTGAAAGAGGGAGTATCTGTCCCGCAAGAATTGTGATTGAATAATCGATTACAAGTGAAGAAATTACAAGTATTATACTCATCACCAGAAGGAACTGCATTACTCTATTAAATCGTGGAATGATAACCGGCATGTTAAGGAATTTGATTGAAAAATATGCACCGAATAAACAGCTCATCCCTATAAGAAAAGGGTTCGCGTGAATTCCCCACCAGGGATTGTCCGGCCATAAATACTGAACAGCCAGTCCATTCATTGCAAGCTGAAATAATCCGAAAAAAGATATGTAAAAAATATATATCAGATAATTTTCATCTCTTGTTGAGATAAAAATAAAGAGATTGTACAGAACCATTACCATAATAATTCCGTAATATATACCAAATAAAAAGTGCTCAGTCTGAATCCGTTTGGTAAAATAAGCCGGATTCCATATTGAGAGGGGAAAAATCATTCCATCATCTGTTTCAATTCGGAGTAAAAAAGTAAGCTTTTCTTCGGGATGCATTTTAAACGGAAAAACGAAATTACGGTGTTCCATTATACGGTTTTTGAAAGGAAAATCTCTTCCCGAATTGTTATGTTGAAGAAGCTCATTGACTCCATTTTTCTCTGAGAAAATATAAAACTGAACTTCGTCGAGCAGAGGGAAGCCTATCTCAAGGACTCTGGAGAATTCTTTTAATGAACTATTTGTCAGATCAAACCGGACCCAATATGCGGATTTAGTAAAACCAAAATTGGGAATTACACTTTTAACTTTTTTAAAACTGCTGTCATTTTCACCGGAAATAATTGAGTAGACATTGATTGTTCCGGATTTATCCTCCAGTGTTTCACATCTGTTCCCTATAAATAATTTATCATCACTGTCTTTTATAGATAATTGTTCAGAGGCATTAACCGGGATAATCCATAAAAATATCAGAATCAAAAATATAGCAGGATATACTATATTTAATAGCTGTGATTTTTTTAAAAACATAATTTTTATCCATTCAGAGCAGATTGTAATCAATGTATAATTGATTTTTGTTCGTGTAAAGATTTTTTGTTATATGGAAATATTATTTAACTGTTTCGACTATAGAAACAGCCAGTTTTGTTCCGTTTACAAGATCTTTTATCAGAATATACTCCTCAGTGCTGTGTATTTTCTGCATTCCACAGGAAAGGTTTATTGCACGGATTTTTGAACTGTTGATGATATTGGTGTCACTTCCGCCACCCATTGCGACAAAGACCGGTTTGAGTTTTATTTTTTTCATTGCTTCAGATGTTAAAAGAGCAACGGGATCATTTTCATCAATTACAAAACCGTTATATTCAAGTGATCTCTCTATAGCCGCTTTTGCGCCGTATTTTGTTGTTGTTTTTTTAATAATCTCCCGGACTTTTTTCTCTTCCGCTAGCATTTTCTTCTCATTGATTGATCTTACTTCAAGATCGCAGATTGCTTCTTCAGCAACAATATTTGTTGCCTTTCCGCCGGATATGATGCCTACATTTAAGGTCGTCTCTTCATCGATCCGTCCATTGGGGATGAGAGTGATAATCTCTGATAAAACACGGATTGCGTTTACCCCTTTTTCGGGAGCCATACCTGCGTGTGAAGCTTTTCCTTTAATTCTTATTTTCATATTGGAATGATAAGGAGCTTTTACTATAATCCGTCCGATATCTCCGCTGCTGTCGAAAATAAATCCGAATTTCGATTTTAAGAGACCAAGATCAAAACCCTTTATTCCCTTAAGTCCAAGCTCCTCGGCGCATGTTAGAAGAATTTCAATGTTACCGTGAGGAATCTTATTTTCTTTAATATATTCAATTGCTTCAATAAAGATTGCAATTGCTGCTTTATCATCACTGCCAAGAACTGTTGTTCCATCGGATGAAATTCTTGTGTCTGTTACTACCGCTTTTACATTATCGCAGGGAATTACCGTATCCATGTGTCCTGAAAAGAGTATCGGGGTTCTTTTACTGTCTCCGGATATTTTAATAAGCAGATTGTGAGATTCTTCGCATGCGTGCCTGGTGCAGGATGCTCCCAGTTTTTTAAATCTTTTTATTGCGTAGTCCATTACTTTTTTTTCGTGCCAAGATGGGGATGAAATTTCTACCAGCTCAACGAATGTTTTTATGAGTTTTTCTCTATTGATTTCGTACATAATTTTTGTCCTCTTTATTCTTTTACTTTAGCATTTCACGAATGATTTAAACCATTGTCATTGCGAACAAAGTGAAGCAATCTGGTTTGGAAATATTTATTCCATTATATAAAACAGGTATTTTACAAAACAGACTGCCACGGCATTTCATGCCTCGCAATGACATTGTTTGTACTAATTCAATCGTTAACTGCTATAATTTCGTCCTGCCATCATTACCGTATTGATAATTTTGAAATCAATCAGCGCTTAGCGTTAGGCTGTTATATGTGTCCCAGACGGAACTGTTTTATCTTTTCTGAATAGTTATTTATAAGTTTGTCTCTCTCTTTGGTTGAGTCACCTTCAGCATATATGTGTATCAGAGGCTGTGATGAATCCGGGAGAAGAAGTATCCAGGAATTATTTTGTATTATCTTAATACCGTCAATAAGTTCAACTTCGTTTTTCTCTGCTTCGTTTGAGAGCATCCCCATTATTGCAGCTTTTTCCTCTATAGAACACTGGATAGTGGTGTTAATGAGGTTTGTCCCGGGGAGAACCTCCCTCACTTCGTAAAGTTCTTTTTGTTCCAGCGTAAGATATTCAAGGACTCGAAGAAAGGTTATCATTGGATCTATTTTCTGCTCGAGAAAAGGATGACGTGATTTTCCTCCGAAGAAAATGTCTATAGAATCATCGGGAATCCGGAGTCTTGTCGTGGTCCACTTGACAGTGCCGCCGTTCTCTTTTATAAGTTTGCTTATTACATTTGAAGTATTTACGGGAATACTGATGGTTTTAGAGTAGGAGTATTTAAGATAATACAAACTTAATATAGAAGTTATATCATCACCTGTCAGTACATTCCCCATCTCGTCAATTATTGTCATGTTGGTGCCGTGCGGACCTATGATGACACCGACCTCTCTGTTCATTTTCGACATGTTTACAACGTTGTATATAGACTTGATTGTTCCAGTCATGATGTCGTATTCGTTTAGTGTCTCTTTCATCTGTCCGCGAAGAACGGTTGTTCTGATGCACATTGAATCGAGCAGTTCGGGAAAAATGTAAGATGCATTCCCGTTCAGGCAGTCGAGTATAATTTTCCAATTCCCTTCTTTTATCTTATCCTTATCAACATAATTGACCATGTTGCTTATGTAGGATCCGATGTGGTGAGAAGGATGAATTATTTCGCCTGCTTCGAATACATCTTTACGTGGATAGTCTCCTCTAAAGAAAATATTTTCAATTCTCTTCTCTTCACAGATCGGAATCTGAAAACCGTTCCTGTTAAAAAACTGTATCTGAATATTTTGAAGTCCTGTAAGATAGGCCACCTGGATATAAATTCCCATATCGGAGTTTAGAAATTTGGTGCAGTATCTATTGATCGGAACAGTTTCAATATCCATGTCGTAAACATCTACACCCATGGATAAAAGCCCCGAAGTAAAGGCGTGCTTAATAAGCAATGACGCTTTAGTAACATCACGGCTGATCACTACCTTTGAATTTTTACCGAGATAAGCCCCCACTGCGGAACCGAGCTTGGAAGCAAATTCCGGGGTTATTTTTACATTGAATGTTCCGGTAATACCGTCGGAGCTGAAAAGTGCTTTTTTTTCGGTTTGCCCCCATATCAGGTCATCGGTAAGCCGCGTCCCCTGTTCTATGGATTTGTCGGGCCAGACTCTTATGCCTGACTGAATAACGGTACCTGAACCGAGAGAGCAGTCATCGGCTACTACAGCGTCTTCATATATAGAGACGCTCTCCCCGAGAACACAGCGTTTCCCGACGATAGCGCCGCGGAGTTCACATTTTCTTCCTATAACCGTATTGTGGAAGATTATGCTTTTCTTTACTGAAGAGTTTTCTTCTATAAGACAGTTGTCTCCGATAACTGAATATTCTGATATTTCTGCTCCTTTTTTAATTCGGGTGAAATCTCCTATTATTATCGGTCCTTTTATCTTCGCACCGGGATCGATCTCCACATCCCGTCCCACCCATATGTCATGTGCAATTTTCTTGCCGGGAATATCTATTTTAACTTTTCCATCCAGTATATCCTTGTGGGCGTCGGCATAGGTGGAAAGAGTACCGACGTCACACCAGTAACCGTCGGTTATAAAGCCGTACATGGGTATTTTTTTCTTTTTTAGAATAGGGAACAGATCAAGGGAGAAATCGAATTTTTCTTCATCAGGTATATATTTTTTTATATAAGCCGGTTCTATAACATACATGCCGGTGTTTACAGTATCGGAGAAAATTTCGCTCCATGATGGTTTTTCAAGAAAGCGTTCAATCCTTCCCTGGCTGTCTGTTATTACAACTCCGTAATCTGTCGGTTTATTTGTTCTGTATAAAACAATAGTCAGTGATGATTTTTTTTCATTGTGGAATTGAAGAATCTCATCGATGTTGAAATCGATAATACCGTCGCCGCTGAGTATTATAGCAGTTTCATTGCTCTCCCCAAGTGCTTTTTTAACTCCTCCGGCGGAACCCAATGGTTTCTCTTCGACAGAATAAGAAATTTTTACGCCGAGTTCGGAGCCGTCTCCGAAGTAATTCTGAAAATTTTCCGGAAGAGCGTAAATACTAAGTGTAATATCTGTAATCCCGTAAAATTTCAACAGTTTTATGGAATGTTCAATCACAGGTTTATTGATAACCGGAACCATCGGTTTTGCTCTTATACAGGTGAGTGGGCGGAGTCTGGTCCCCTCTCCCCCTGCCATTATAATTGCTCTGGCCATCTATCCTCCGTCAGTTAATTGATTACTATTCAGCGGATCTATTTTTTGTACACTATTTTACCTATAATAAGATCCGCCGGTATTTTACCGAAACTCCTGCTGTCAAAGCTTCTGTCGAAATTATCACCAAGGAGAAAGAATTCATTCCTTTCAAGTTTAACCGGCGGCATATTATCTCTATAACAGAATTTCATCGGGTATATGATTTTTTGATCCAGGGTTTCACCTGAGATTATTTCTGTTTTTTTATCGTTAATGAAAAGAACTTTATTTCTGATTTCAACAGTCTCATATTCAGATGCAATAACTCTTGAAAGGAGTATTTTCCCCTCCTCCACGGGGCTGTCAAAGGCTATGAGGTCACCTTTATTTATATCAGCTATTTTATTTATAATTACTTTATCTCCATTTTTAAAAGTCGGATTCATCGAGTCTGTTTTGACATCCATTATCAGAAAGACAGACTTAACTATTATAAAACCGATCAGAAGACCTGCGGTAAGCAATACTATTTTGAAAAGAACAGGCTGATCGACATGATTATTTTTTTTCAATGGAATCTCCGGGAACAATATTTTACTTTAATTTGAAATATTTAATATTTTTATCAATATTTTTTTTAATTTAGTTGTACTTTAAAATAAAGATATTAGTTTAAGTGTTACCAGATATT
>JBBRFT010000094.1:0-11942 GCA_038241375.1 Spirochaetota bacterium | reverse complement strand
GTCTGCAATATCATCAATCAAAATACAATTTTTTCCTGAAACTTCTCCAATTACATTCATAACATCGGAAATATTTGCCTCAGGCCGTCTCTTATCTATTATCGCAAGACTTGTATCCATCTTCTTTGCAAGAAATCTTGCCCTGTCAACACCGCCCGCATCGGGAGAAACTACAACAACATTCTCTATATCAAGCCCCATTAAATACTCAATCGCTATGGGAGTTGCATAGAGATTATCAACAGGGATATCAAAAAATCCCTGAATCTGGTCAGCGTGAAGATCCATTGTCAGAACTCTATCAGCTCCAGTTACCTGAATAATGTTGGAAACAACTTTTGCCGAGATTGGAACTCTCGGTTCAACTTTTCTATCCTGACGGGCGTATCCAAAATACGGAATAACAGCTGTAATCCTCGCTGCAGAGGCTCTTACTGCCGCATCAATAATCAACAGCAGTTCCATTATGTGATCATTAGACGGATTACAGGTTGACTGAATTATAAAAACATCATGTGCTCTGACGTTATCTTTAATTTTAACAGATATTTCACCATCTTTAAATCTTTTTAAATCTATCCCTGAAAGTTCTGTACCTAAATACTGTGCAATTTCGGAAGCAAGCGCGCTATTTGACGAACCTGAAAATATTTT
Source organism: Spirochaetota bacterium (assembly GCA_038241375.1). Lineage (GTDB taxonomy): Bacteria > Spirochaetota > UBA4802 > UBA4802 > UBA5550 > WRGT01. The sequence continues at coordinate 11,288 of JBBRFT010000094.1, read as the reverse complement.
TAACGGGTTATTATTCATGAGACTTATCCTCGATTTTCTTCGAAACATACTGCTCCAGAGACAACAGTTCTTCCCGTGTATTTATTCCCCTGCCCTCTGCAGAATCTGCCATCGGAATAGTTTTTACAGTCAAACCTTCGCTAACTATATAATTTAATGCATCGGGAAGATAATACTCCCCCTGCGCATTTTCCGTATTAATTCTTTTTAATCCTTCAAAAAGGTATATGCTTTTAAAAATATAAGTACCGCTGTTTACCTCGTTGATCCTGCGCTGTTCATCATCGGCATCTTTCTCTTCAACGATCCTGACAAATTTATCATTACTCTTAACAATACGCCCGTAACCAGAAGGGTTCTCCTGAATCATTGTAAGAACAGAGGCACCTGTTTCATTATCTTCAGCCGAATTTATCAAACCTTTAAAAGTTTCAGGCGTGACCAAAGGTACATCCCCGCATGCAACTATAACGTTACCGTCATAATTCTTAAAATAATCAGCTGCCTGCATAACCGCGTGACCTGTTCCAAGCTGCTCATGCTGCCATACATACTTACATCGGCTCCCGAGTTTTTCAATTACTTCTTCACCTCTGTAGCCGACAACGACAATAATATCGTCAATCCCTGCAGAATTAAGACTATCCACAACATGTTCAATTAAGGATTTTCCACATAGCGGATGAAGTACTTTCGGTAATTCGGATTTCATCCGAACTCCTTTACCCCCGGCGAGCACAATTGAAGAGATTTTTTTGATTACTTATCTCCTAATTGATAAAATTCTGAGGCGCAAGGATTCGAACCTTGGAGTGCCGAGACCAAAACCCGGTGCCTTACCGCTTGGCGACGCCTCAATCATTTCAGTTTTTATTACTAAAAACTAACGACACATTTCTCAATATACGCCATGAAAGTCAATCATTAATTTTTTTAACTTCGGAATTTAGTTAAATAGACCCGATTCCCCTCTTTTTCCAGATTTTTCTTCCCGTTTTCAGCAATTTCTTCACTTTCAAACAAACCGAAGATGGTTGAGCCTGAGCCTGACATTGCGGCAAAAAAAGCCCCATTCTCATACATCTTATCCTTAATTAATCCGATTTGAGGATATAATTCAAAAACAACCGGTTCAAAATCATTAAAAAATAAAGTTTTCCAGTGAGATTTGTTAAAAATTGAACTTATTATTGTCTTTCTTTTATCTTCACAATCAAATATCAGATCTGAAACAGGCTTGTTTAGCAATTTATAGGCTAAACCTGTATTTACATGAATCCCGTTATTAACAAGTAATACAAAGCATTTCTTATTATAATCAAAATTATATAAAAACTCACCTCGTCCTTCAGCAAATGCAAATCCCCCCTTTAAAAAAAACGGGATATCTGAACCGGTATCTGAAGCAGCATTTAAAAGATAATCGTCAACTCCCCTATGGAGAGTCTCTGATACAATTTTTAAAGCTGCGGCAGCATTACTGCTCCCTCCACCCAGACCAGCTCCGGATGGAACATTTTTCGTTAAACTGAAAACAAAATGCCCGCCAAGATTAATATTTTTCATATATTTTTTTACGGCAATTGAAATCAGATTCTTATCAGGAGAAATATCATCAATAAGAGTTGAAAATTCCCCGCCATTGCTATTAATTTCAACAATTACATCATCACTCTTCTTTGATAAATCTGAATACTCCAGTTTTAAAAGATCATGAAGATCAAGTTCCGCCATAAGACTGAAAATATTGTGATAATTATCACTTCTCCTATTCAGGACTTCCAGATGAAGATTGATTTTAGCATACGATTTAATAATAGAAAACCTCTTGAATTCAGATAATTCACTTTAATACAAAAAACTTCAATGTCAACTACAATAGTCTGAATTCTCCTCTCTAGCAGGCGGTAGCAAATTATTTTCGAGGGTGCGTATGCGCGCAGCGCTTTGCCCTCAATAATAAAAATGCTGTTTTTGTCTCCGCTTAAAATATTTAACTTGAAATTAAGAAACGACAGGGTAACCATCTTTTATAAAAGAAAAACTCTCAGACAGGTGAAAAAATTGGAATCAATACTCATATTCAATTATGTAATTTTAATATCCATCTCAATATATTTAATTATTTTACACTTGATTAAAAGAAATAAAACCGTAACAGATATTTTGTTCATTTTCATCTTATTTCTGGCCACAATGGAATTTTCACTGATAATCGCCGTTAATATTTACCCCATTCTTACCGGAATTTATTATATCTCTGCCGGTATTACGGTAATTCCGGCAGCTGTTTTTCTTATAATGATCTGTTTAACACTGCTTTTCCCGGCTGAGAACATCGGAAGATTTAAATTCCTGATTTTCTTCCTGATGACAATTCTCATCATCGACATCATATCTGTTTTTATTTTAAAAACTGCTGGTTCTGTCGAGCTTAATGAATCATTGCGAATCACAAGAAACGTAGCATCACTCATTCAAACAGGGCTCATTCTTCTATCTGCAATGATAGTTCCTTTCCCTCTTATTCTCAAAATGCGTTACACTTCATTCAGAAGAATCAGAACAACTATGGTCTATTTTCTTTCAGGTTTGATTGTTTCCTATATACTTTTTATTGCACTATATTTTACAGGCTTAAATTTTTATTCCATGACTGCTCTGACAAATCCTCTTATTCCTCTCCCTGTCCTGCTGATTCTGATTTTCACCAGTCACCTTATTTTTAATCTTAAAAATAACGATTTTCAGAAATTTTACAAACTGATTGGTGTTTATGCTTTTGCCTTTATGATATTTTTTATTCCTATCTATTTTTTTATAGAGCTTTACGATTCATACTTTGAAATACAGAAAGGGGGAGTCTATATAAAGTCAGGAGTTATTTTTATCTATCTTGCTATTTCATACAGACTGATAAACCCATATATAGATAAGCTACGTAACGGAAAACTTCAGGACCTGCTGCACGCGATTAATAAAACCTTAATGCCGGTAAATGAATTAAAAAAATTTTCCGACATGGATACCTTCTGGGCATATATAACAAATGACAACTTTCAGAATCTTAAATATACTCTTGGTATTCAGTCTGCATATTTTATGCTTATCAACAGAAAAGAGAACATCTTTCAATTTACTTACGGCTACGGTCCCGACCTTAATTTCCAATCATTAGACGGCAGCAGCGAGATTGCTTCATATCTAATTTCTCACGAAGGTGTTTTTGAAAAATCTTTTCTTATATCTGATACTTCTATCAAAAAAATCAACCGTGAACTTCTCAATTTTTTTAATAATAACGGAATCGAAATATCAATGGTCTTCAAAAACATGTCAGATAACATCATCGGGTTTTTACTGCTGGGAAAAATTGAGGGGAATAAATCCTATACCTCGGATCATCTTGCGGCTCTTGAAATCTTCAGAATAAAAATACAGAACCTTCTGATCACAGGACTCATTCTTGATGAGGTCACGGCTGAACAGGTTGCAGAACATGATAAGATTGTGGTTTCTACAGTAAAAAAAAGAATAATACCTGAAGAGCTGGCATCTATTCCGGGAATACGGATAAGTTCATTTAATATAAACAATTCATCTTACGGTGGTGATTATTTTGACTCTGTAAAAATTGCCAGCGACAAAACAGCGCTTTTTATCGCTGATACATCCTATGCAGGGATCGACTCCGCACTTGCAGGGATGGAATTATTTTCAATACTTCATTCACGGACATTGGTTTTTAATTCGCCGGAAAAAATTTTAAACACAATGAATCAGGTAATTAAGACTTCGAGGATGACAAACAGTTTCACTAAAGGCTCATGCATCATTATTGCATCGGACGGTAACTACTCTTTCGCAAATGCAGCCCATAACCGGCTTTTAATATATGAACCGGGGAAAGAGAACTTTACAGAAATTGAAACAGATGATATAGCTCTTGGATTGGAGATGGCGCATCGATACTCTTTCACAAGTGGTAAACTAAAAGAAGGATCTATAGGGATACTCTACTCTGAAGGATTATTTTCAACTCCAAATGATAATGATGAAACATTTTCAATCGATAAACTACACGAAAAAATAGTAAAATACTGCAAGGAAACACCAGCTTTGATGGCAAGAGAAGTTTACTCAGCTTACAGTTCATTTGCCGGAATCAGGGAGCAGCAGAAAGATGTTACTTTTATTGTTTTCAAAAAGGTAAAAATTGACAATGAACAACACTGAATTATTTCTGAACGCGGTAAAAAAATATAATAATATAATAATTATAATACTGGGTTCACCGGATCCCGATGCTCTAGCCTCGGCGCATGCATTGAAGATTATTCTCTCAACGGTTTCGATTACTTCAGACATTATTATTACTAAAAAAATATCATTATCCCAAAACAAAGCTTTTGTAAAATATCTAAATATTCCTCTCACTTTAAAGAAAGATTTTTCTCCGGATAAATATGATGCCTACATTGTCATGGATTTCCAGACCAATATTGTTGACGGCATTACCGGATCTATTCCATGTGCGGCTCATATTGATCATCATACAATGACAGATAAAAAAGTACCTGCAGATTTCTCACTTATAAAAACTGACGCTGGTTCGACTAGCTCCCTTGTGGCATTAATGATTAAAGACATCACCCCCCCTATTAACAGTAAAGATCTGATCTCAGCCTCAACAGCCCTGATCTTCGGAATTCAGACCGATACTGATAAATATGAGCATGCAACTCCGATAGACATCGAAGCATTGCGCTATCTCTCGGAATTTTCAGACAAAAATATTATTAACAAAGTTAACGGCATCCCGATCTCCCCAGTGACGATGAGATATTACAGAAAAGCGACTGAGAATAAGTATATCTATAAAGATTGGGTATTATACGGAATAGGCTATATAGACATTGCCAATCGGGACTCAATAGCTATAACTGCCGACCTCCTTTTAAAAAAGCCCGATACCAACACAGTAATTGTCTATTCAATTGTTGAAGACAAGCACAGAGGAGATCTCTTTCTTGATGTTTCATTCAGATCAAAATCGGAAGACCTTGACATAGATGATTTAATTAAGCGAATTACTCCCACAGGGGGGGCCCGTCAGTTTAAAGGTGCCTATCAGATTAAACTGGATTATTTCAAGAACTGTCCCGATAAGAAATTACTCTGGAAAACAGTGGAATTAACAACTATTGAAAGATTAAAAAAATCCAGAGATGAAATTTATATCCATGAAATCGGCACATTTTTCTCTTCCGCATTAAAACGCGCAGCTTCATTATTTAAAAAATAAACGATATACCGGCATTTACTTCATATGACAAAACCTGTCTGCTTATACCGTTATTCTCTCTATTTCTGAATTTTTCCAGTGCCATCTTTCCCGACAGCGATCCCTGAACATTTTTATGAAGGTCCAGATTAAGATCAGATGAAACCATAAAAAGATCATACGGTTCAGGCGATACCGTTTTAAAATAATCGTATCTGTTTATCTCCATCTTATACTCAACTGAAAACAGAGGGAGACCTGTTAGCTTATAAAAATTAGAAAAAAATGAATAAAGCCATTCCACATCCGTTTCATATCTTGACGTAAATTTATGTCCAAAATCATTTTCACTGAAAGAACTGTTCCCTTCCATGTTCTGAAGATAAATATAGTCGCTGTCACCTTCTGTCAAAGAAGTACTGATATATTCTTCATTAGTTTTAATTCTGAAATCAAACTCATATTTCAGATTAATACTGCTTCTGTCCCATTTAAAATTAATCCCTGCGGAAGGTCCGATTTTTTTCTCATTTATATTATGGGTTACCAGCATACTATCCGTAAAATTTAAACCAAGGTCAAATGTTGATGAATGGAAAGGCAGCCCTTCACCATTGCTCCTGAAAAATCCTCTGTTAAATATCTGCATAAGATCAAATTCAAAATTAATATTTGAATCCGCAATAATCACCTGATTAGGCATTCCATAAATATTACTCCTTTCACAGACCTGACTTATACTCCCCGATGTATAAAACCGGAACAGATCAGCATCAAATGATAAATCCGCGCTCATTTTATCTGTTAGTTTAAGAGCATTATTATACTCATTGGAACTGCTTATACCCGCGATTCCATGATCATCATTAAAAATTCCATATATAAGATCACGCCCCTTTCCGGCATTACCCCTCCCCTGTAAATAGATTCCGGGATAATTATAAATCAGATTATAAGCAGGTGAACCTAGTCGGGAAAAAACATTGGATATCCCATATTTTTCATCAAAATAGCCGGTACCCTCACCCTCGTAAGGAACATCTGTTTCATTAAAATATAATGACCGCTGATAGCTGAAATACAAATTTTTGACTCTTTTAAATTTTTCCGTTTTATTTAATAATACAGGGAGCCTGATCTCTGAAGTCAGATTTGACATGCTGTTTTTAAAACGGCTGAATCCTTCTCCAACTGCCGTTTCATCTTTATAATCTTTAAATGCATTTTCTTTATAATCAATACTCATGGAATATTCAGTGGAAAAATACTCCGAAAACTTTAATCCGAAAACAAAACCTGAACCGTTATTTCTTTCGATAAATTTAGAATCTTCATAACTTCTGAACGGAATATAAAAATTTCCATTTACACTGCCGTTTACTCCTGTAGAATCGTACTTATCGTTGCCGTCAAGCTGGACGTACTCCTTTGAAGAAGTTGTAACTTGAGGACGAAAATAAAAAAGACCATTAGAATAATCCAGTTCTAATTTTGCATCAGATTCCTGTTTTTTTTCGGACTCTTTTAATGATACGGATGAAGCCAGTATAGAATCATCCCCCCCGGCGGATTCACGATTTACGAGATTATGCGAAAACGCCAGATCAAGAATCATCCTTAGAGAAACTTTTCCATACAAAAAATCTGCAAGTTCCTGCCTGTATAAAAGAACAGGTGTATGAATAACACTAACCGTATCTTCATTATAATTATTTCCCGCTGTTACAGCTTCGCGCGAATTCTCATTTTTATCATAAGAATAAGCCAGCGTAACAGACGGCATACTGTTGCCGGGTGAATTAAAAACAGAATTAATTGTAAAAAAATTTCTCCTGGCATCCCCTTTTTTTGAATCAGCAACTTTCTCATTTAAACTGTCGGTTCTGCTGATTTCATTTATGTAATTAAGATTCGTATACCAGTTAGGGAGAACCTTAGCTGATGCAAATAATTCATGATAATTCTCAGATATATCTTCAGATGTTTTATTGACCGAATTAAATTGAGACGAATGCCCTTTAAAAATATAGCGCAGATTCATATCGGAAAGAACCGGCACACCTGAGTCCGTTCTAAAAAGAGGCTGAAGCGCTTTCAGCTCAAACTCATACCATTTAGCGTCACCATTAAGTTTTTCAGGTTCTGAGACGTAGATTTCATTTAGCCATATTTTTCCACTGCTGCCATTACTATGAATTACAGCCTTGATGTATTTTATTCTCTTTAGATCCGGTTTACCTGTTATCTGAAACTTTTCGACATTACCGGAAGAATCATCGGTGAGCTTTAATTTGATCTCCTTCCATGCCATGGCAAAATCCGGATTAACCCTGTATTCAATATAATCATTTTCAGATGAACCTATAATAAACCCGATACTGTTTACCGGTGTTGTTCTTGAGTTATACCAGATATTCATGGTTTTATAAAATCTCAGGTCTATCTCTTTAGTAAATCTTCTGGTTACCGATGCAAAATCTGTACCGCTTAAATCATATTCTATCTGAAGAGCTGTTTCACTCTCACTATCAATGTCATCAACACTGTCATCTCCATAAAGCACTTTGTAAAGACCACGCTCCCTGATTAAAAATGAATCATTTCTATAGTCGCTGTCGCTGATGCTGTTTACAAGGGTAATTCTCATAGTAGCCGGGTCAGTTATGGGGGTTGAATTATTCAATTCAGGATTTTTCCATTTTGAACTGACAACTTTAAGAGAATCTATTGAAACCCGACCAGTTGTACCACTTACTCCCGCAAGATAAAGCCTTATGCTTTTTGTCTCCTGAAGCGCAATAATCTCTGCCGGAGAGACAATGCTCCAGTCGATGTGTACCCGTATCTTTTGCCATACCCCCGCAGCAGGTGAAATACTCCCCATATTGACAGTATAAACATTGTTAACAGAATCAAGCACTCCATTGCCGTTAAGATCTTCACTTGTAAGAGCACCGTCTCCCTTTGTAAAACTGTTCAGACCGGGACCTGACCCTACACGGGTATCTGTACCACCCGAAGGATTAAAGAGATAGCCCCGATCCTCGGAGTATCCCGATGAAGGTTCTGAATCGATATATCCGTTTCTGTTCGCATCCTCGGTGTCAAGAATTCCGTCTCCATCGGAATCTTCGTTTACAGTTCCGAAATCGAGCCGGAGATTAACAGGATCAGTTCCAGCCTCATACTTAACCCAGACTTCCACATACTGCATACCTGAAAGATCAAGAGCAGACTCAGTTAATTTTCTGGTAACTGCACTTACCACACTCTGACCCGCTGAAAAATTAAAATCAAATACCAGAGACTTCTGGTACTCCTGTTCCAGTATATCATTTGCCACATGACCCATAGCTATATTAAACGGTCCCGGTTTGACAGCATATGGTACACTAAAAGGAGTAAACCCCTCACCCTTTAATGATTCCGGAGAATCGGGATCCCTGTAAAAATAGTAATTAAGTAATCCTCTTCCGCTCTGCAAATACGGACTTGGCATTGATGATAATATCCAGTCCTTCTCTGATAATGAAACTGAGACTATCTCATCAGATGTTTCCATATTGTCTATCAGAGCTTTTCCGAAAGTATTCACGTCTTTTATACTCTTAGCGTATTCGGCATAGGCTGAAAATTCTGCCGGTATAAACTTCTTTTTCCTCTCGGCAAAAATATTGTATAAATCAGCCATACGCTTCTGAGTAAGTTTCAATGCCGCGTCACCTTCGAATAAAAGAGTCTGCTCACTTACATTCCCTATGTCAGGTACAACTTCCGTCTGACCATCCCTGGAGAACATAATTGTTCCGCCCAGTCTAAGGCTTTTATTCACATCATAATCTGCCCGCACTCCGCTTATAAAATTTTTATCACCGGTACCGAAAGGTATATATTCATACTTAATTTCAATTTTAGAATCTGTACTGATTACAGGATTATTCGGATCCGAAAAAATTATAAATCCAGAGTCATAATCAACACTGTACAATGAAGAAGAGATCACCAGTTCATTCACTTTAATCCGGACACTCTTGTCTATAATATTGCCATTCTTGAGTTTAAAAGCCCGCGCCTCGACGTTGTACTGAGAAGTAAGCCTGTAGGAAGAATAAAGATAGGCATCGGTGATCTTTGTTTCACTGTATATTCTTGAAACTCTGTCAGGTGCCAGAAGCGATTTAAAAGGTTCTCTTGTGGAAAAAAGAATCAGTCCATCAGTCAGATCCAGTTTATAACTGCTCAGCTTCGCAATCTCATCTTTTTCCATTATCTGATTCTCTTTATAAAAGTTTACGGAAAAGTCCGAGGCGAGAATCTGCCTGTTCCCGAGAAAATAAACAGATCTGATTTCATATATATCGAGATTTAATCTCCCGTCGCCGTTTTTATCCTCACCTGCATCAAGAGATAAATTTATATTCAAGTCTTCATTTATTGAATAACCGTATTTTAAAAAAACAAATATCCTGCCGGAAAAAACTCCCGGTCCGGAAGAGAGAGCACATGGGTCCAGTGTCCCGCCGGTTCTTTTATAAACAGCAAATATTCGAGAACTACCCGGAAAGTCTTTTAAAAAACGGATTACACCTGTGGAGAAATTAATAGAATAATCGTCACCGTTAACCATTCTTGTATAATAACCGCCATCATAAGGGAGAACAATCGCGTTATTATTGTTATACTGATTCTGATCATCTATGTATATTTCAAAATCTGAAGGAGAGATATTTACAGGAGTCAAAGCATAGGAAACGGGATTAACCGGATTTGAAGTAAATGTAACAAGAGAATATGCTCCGGCGCCAGATGGAACAACTGATACCCCATCATACCGGATAAAGGGCTCAAGCTGATAATAAGTTCCGCTTATATACTGATATTCGGCAATTTTTGTATTCCCCGGGGAGGAGTTTCCTCTAAAGTATTCCACCTGAGTTTCTCCGCGCGCAATACTGCCGAAAGCTTTTATGGAAAAATCCCCCTTTGCAAGAGTAAAATCGACTCCAAGACCCTTGGCATCGGTATTGTCATACACCGCATATTTAGAATGATTAAACTTTATGTCTATCTCTCCGGCATTTATTTCTCTGATAATCTCATCGTCAGAGATAGCCCGATAATTCATTATATAGCGGTTTTCCTCACGACTGCTGTCATGATCAATAAATACCGTTACCCTGTCACCTATAGTCCCTTCAACATTAAGTATAGTTTTCTGTTCCGGCCAGAAGCCTGTATCGATGACCCGTGAATACGGAAGATCTTCATCGTACTGCATATACTTTTTGCTTGTATAGTAAGATTTGCCATAATTGAGATTTACATTAACAGAACCGGAGGCATTTATATTCATTCTATCATCAGAGTAAAGATTTCCGGTTTTTATCCGGTCATGCTTTAATTTATATTCAGGATCGGTAACGTATTCCGACCATTCACCTTTTTTAAAAAATGTTTCATCATTGTCAATCGGAGGGGGGAAGACATTTCCATCACTATTAATCTGATCTCTGGAAAAACTCCCAGCTCCGGATTTTTCCAGAAATTGAATCATTTTTTCTTTAAAACCGGAATGTTCCTGTGCCGCTGCATAATATATACCTGCAGCGGTAATGAAAATCGAGGAGATGTAGATTATAAATATTCTATTCATTCAGCTGCTGATCTGTATTAATTATTAGAAAACAGCTGAGAATACAATATTACTCAAAACAGAGCAATAAAAATATTACCACATTCTACTCATATACGGATACGGGTTGATTGGTATATCTCCAAGTCTGATTTCATAATGGTTGTGGTTTCCTGTGGCGTTTCCGGTCATCCCTACAAATCCGATCCTGTCGCCTTTATTTACCCTGGCGCCTTTACCCACAGCGATAGAACTCATGTGACCGTAAATGGTTTCATAACCGAACTTATGATGAATACGTACTGCTTTACCATATCCCCCCATCCAGCCAGTGGAAACAACTGTTCCAGGCGCGGTAGTACGGATAACAGT
>JBBRFT010000093.1:0-12023 GCA_038241375.1 Spirochaetota bacterium | reverse complement strand
ATTCAAAATTAAAGACATATCCGGTATAAAAATAATCCGTATTACAGCTACTATTTTAAAACCGAAATAGCCATGTCGCAGCAAAGAGAAACCGGGATTGTTCTTTCGAAACAGAGTTCCGGAGAAGCCGATAACATCTGCACTATCTACACAAAAAATTCAGGCAAAGACCGGTTTGTTTTCAGGGGATTAAAAAAATCAACAAAACGCCCGAGAACAGCATCCGAACCTGGAACAATCCTCAACATGATTTATTACACTGGCAGAGGCGGCAGTTTCAGCACAGTTTCAGAATTTGATATTCTTACGAACTACAATTCCATAAGAAAAAGCAGCAGTAAGATATTCTCTTTATATTTTATACTTGAACTAGTTGACCGCACCACGGGTTTTTCAGATTCAAACACCAGAATATTTAATCTTCTTTCTGCGGGGATAGAAACTCTGTCAACCACAGAATTTCCGGGACACTTTTCACTTTTTTTTGCTGTAAAGTATCTTTTATTGCAGGGAGTATTCCCGGAGACTGAAAGATGTTCATGGTGCGGCAATACAGAACCTGAAAAGCTTGTTATTGAAAACAGCAATCTCAGAACTTCCTGTATTAATTGTACCGACATAAAATCAGCGGCGGTAAGAAGCAGCGGAAGAGAATTAATTAATCAATGTGAAAAATTAAAATTGGATAAAATTGACTGTGCAATGTATTCAAAAAAGGATGTTATAATTGCATTAACTGTAATTATAGAATATATTAACTCGTACTACAGCATTAAACTTAAAACAGGTTCAATGCTGCTAAGCGATATTCAGAATTAAAAATATTTTAAATCATTTCCCTTTGAGGGTTATCGGACAAGCAAGTACTTTATAATCTGCAGTTTTTTCTTCATGAGTAGTCGCCATTGAACTGAGTGATCCTCCATAATTACAGAGAACCTGATAATTCCTTAATTCTATATGGTGTTTGCACTTTTTACATTCTTCAAGTTTCATTTATCATCTCCATAAATTCGGCTGAGTATCATCGCTAAGGTTAGCTATTATGTCACTTTATCATTTCAAGAACGAAGATTATTGCCGTGTTGATTATTGTCAATAATTATATTAAATTAAATATAAAATCAAATGGGTCAGTAATTAATTTCTGAGGGCACAACGCTCTGCTCCTCGAAAAGAATTGGGGCAGATAGACGATGCCGATAAGTCAAAAACGATTCGTCTTTTTTCAAATTTGCTAAAAAATTTCTGGACATTTAATCCTGTGAACGGCCTATAAATATATGATTATTGATAATTTAAAAAATATTCCTTCCGAAGAAGAATGCTTCAGGCTTATAACAAAATACGAAATGCTCCCAAATATAATCGACCACTCCGTCCAGGTTAAAAATGTATCTGAAGCTATATATCACCGGCTGATTGATAAAAATAATATAAACATTGAACTTCTCATAGCATCGGCTCTTCTTCATGATATTACAAAAACAAAGGCAATACTTGAGAATGAACTTCGCCACGATCTTACCGGCGGAGAACTACTCAGAAAACTCGGATATACAGAGATAGCCGTTATCGTAGAGAATCACGTTGTGTTCTCTGATTTCGACAACCATGGGCCGCTATTAGAAAAAGAGATTATATATTATGCAGACAAAAGAGTAATGCATGATAAAATAGTAAACATCGACACACGGGTAGCCGATCTTGTCGAACGCTATGGGAGAACTGACAAAATAAAAGAGATGATACTTTATAATAAAAAATTTATTCTTAAACTGGAAACTAAAATTCAGAGCTATATGAACATCCCCATTGAAGAAGCACTGAACGGATTATGAAAAAATACCTTATACTTGACTGTTATGTAGATGAACCGGCGTGTCTTGGAGTACCACCATTTATATCACCATATCCACGCTATATTTACGGGGCTCTTATATCTGCCGGTATATCTCCAGCGGGAATAGTCTACCGGACTATTGATCATCTTCGTGAAAGTGATTACAATTTGAATGAAAGCTACGACCACGTCTTTCTTATCGGCGGTGCTGTCGTCCCCGGTAAATATCTTGGCGCTCGCATAGGTTCACTTGCAGAGATAAACAAAATTTTAAATCAGAACAGCCGTACAGCTATTTCTGTCGGAGGACTGATTCATCGTGCAATCACATCTCCACCTGACAATACTACCGTAATCAGTTACGATATAGAAAAATTTGCATTTACCCTGGCGCGGGGTAACCCTGAAGACAGTTACAGAACATCGGAAGAGATAGCTGAATGGGGAGTGAAAGGTGCAGATGTTGTAAAAGATCACCCCTGGTATCCCGATGTTATCTGCGAAATGGAGACAGGTAGAGGATGCCCGAGGGAGTTTCATTGCTCTTTCTGTTCTGAAGGGTTAATAAAGAATGTTGAATTCCGTGAATCCGGAGATATACTCTGTGAAGTTGACGCACTGATTAAATCAGGAGTATCACGTTTCAGACTGGGGAGACAGGCGGATATTATACAGTATGGAAGCCGGCTTGATATATACAACAATGGATTTCCCAGGCCGGAACCTTCCGCAGTAAAAGAACTCTTCTCTGAACTGAAGAACAGAAAAGATGCCGGTAAAATCATTGTTCTCAATGTAGACAACGCTAATCCCGGATCTATTGTTAATTGGCCCGACCACTCTTCAGCCATTCTGGAATCAATTGCTGCTGCCGTTACACCGGGAGACACCCTCCCCTTTGGAATTGAATCATTTGATGAAGCCGTTGTACGTCAGAATAATCTCAAGGTGACTCCTGATGAAGCAATATTTGCTGTAAAACTTGTAAATGAAATATGCGGCTGGAGAGAGGATGGAATTCCGAAACTCCTTCCCGGGATAAACCTCATTCATGGGTTGAAAGGTGAAACATCTGAGACTTTCAGAACTAATCACTATTATCTTGAAAAAATAGCGGCAGATGGGCTACTGGTTAAAAGAATAAATATCCGGAAACTTCAGCCTTATCCCGGAACTCCGCTTTTCAACGAAAGATTTAAGATCAGCGGAACACTGACAAGGAGATTCGAATATTTCAGAGAAAGAATCAGAGACGAAATTGATCACCACATGTTGAAAAAAATATATCCAGCGGGTATCATTTTAAAAGATGTTCTCATGCTCGATACAAGAGACGGATACTCCATGGGGAAACAGATCTCCAGCTACTCAATAACTGTAAAAGTACCGGGAGTTTTCGACAATAAAAGTTTTAAGGATGTACTGGTTACAGGCCACCGGGAGAGATCGCTCTCATCACTCCCTCTTCCCTTTGCGATTAATACAACGTCAGCTAAGGGATTTGAGATGATACCCGGAGTGAGCAGAGACAAATCTTCTGATCTGATTCTAAAAAGACCCTTCAAAAATGTAGATGCATTTGCAGAAGAGATAAAAAATGTTCAGCCGGATCTGCTGAAGATTATCACAGATAACTCTGAAATTTAGACCAGCCGGTTCTTTATATGTATCAATTGAACTTTCGGTTAACAATATAAATCCCCCCGTTTCGCTGCGCTCAACATCCCCCTTGTTAAAGGGGGTGGCCGATAGGCCGGGGGATTTATTGTTTTCAATATTTTAATTAATAATCAAAGATACCCCTTACGTATCTCTTCAGCAATAATCTCTACACCACGTCTTACGGTCTCTTCACTCTGAGAATAGGTAACCCGTATACACTCATTTTTATGAATCCATTCTTCGTTGAGTCCGGGGAAAAAATAATGTCCGGGGACGATCAGTACCCCTCTATCCTTGAGACGTTCGTAGAGAGTATCACTGTCAATTTTAATTCCCCTAAGCCATAGCCAAAGAAAAAATGCACCTTCAGGCTTATGTATATGATAGTCAATACCCACCAGTCTCTCTTTAAAAAGATTCACTGCAAGTTCGGCTTTATTTTTATAATGAGGTTTTATTATATTTTTACTCATTGAGATGATTTCCCCTGAATTTACCAGGGATTCAGCAATGACAGCTCCGACACTCCCCGGCGCGAGATTCATCACAGCGTTCATCTGAGACACCGCGTTTATTACTTTTTCATTTGCTATTACAATTCCTGTGCGAACACCGGGGAGCCCCAGTTTCGAGAGGCTCATACATACTATGATCTGTTCATTCCA
Source organism: Spirochaetota bacterium (assembly GCA_038241375.1). Taxonomy (GTDB): domain Bacteria; phylum Spirochaetota; class UBA4802; order UBA4802; family UBA5550; genus WRGT01. The sequence continues at coordinate 7,853 of JBBRFT010000093.1, read as the reverse complement.
GTAAGGTGTGGCATCAGTATATACCATATCTGGAAATGGAATCCCATATGCGCTGTCAATGATGAGCGGTACATCATGCTGTTCAGCTAAAGAGATCAGCTTCTCAATTTCATTATCTGTAAGAACATTACCTGTAGGATTTGTCGGCCTGGATACGCATATTGCTCCGATACTTTCATCGATGTTTAGCTTATCAAAGTCTATATTATACTTAAACATATGATCTTCAAGGTGGGTTATTTCAGGACGGATAGATGTGAATATTTCATCTGATGTAATTCCAACATCGCTATATCCGATATACTCTGGAGTAAGGGGGAGAAGAATCTTTTTGAATGATCCGTCACGGAATCTGCCTGAAAACATATTAAAGAGCAGAAAAAAAGCAGACTGGCTTCCATTAGTCAGAGCTATATTTGAACTCTTTATATTCCATCCGAATTCTCTGTTTAGAAGTGCGGCCATCTCTTCAATAAATTTAAAATTACCCTGGGGAGCATCGTAATTACCCACGCACTCCTCGAAAAGTGTGCCGGAATCCATAACATCCATCATACTTTTTCTGAGTACGCTCTGCACCTCGGTTATATGTGCCGGATTACCGCCCCCCAGCATAAGCATATTACGATTTACTGCCATGGCGTGGCCCAGATCGTCCATCAGGCTTTTTATTCCCGACTTACAGTTTACCTTGTCTCCAAACATGGAAAAATTCATAACATGTCCCCTCTTGATAATTACAACATTTCTGAGGGAATAATGCTTCTGTCAATAAATTATAATTTCTTTGCAACTATAAGAGTAATATCATCACCGGCTTTTATATCTCCGGTAAAATTTTTAAACGAATTCATTATATTCATTAGAACTGACTCCGAGTTACTATGCAATGATAAAGCAACGGAATCAGATAAACGGGTTTTACCGAACTGTTCACCAGTATAATTTCTCGCTTCAGTTAATCCGTCGCTGTATATAATTATAAAATCACCAGCTGAAACCGGAAATTTACATGAATCATATCCGGTTCTGGATGAAGAGACTCCAATGGGATGACCTTTGAATAATTCATCAGAATCAGCAATTGTCTGAACAGATTTGGTTGACGCATTAAAATGGAGAAGATCGGGATGACCTGCATTGACATATTCCACTTCAGTGCCATTCATCCGGAGGAGAAGACCCGTAATGTACAGATTAACCTCTTCAAGTTCATTCATCAATTCAGAGTTTGCCTCTTCAAGGACCTTCCCCAGAGGAGAAGACTTATGCTTGTTAAAATAATGATACAATACCGGCTTAGCAAGGATTGTAATTAATGCCGGAGCTACACCATGACCGGAAACATCAAAAAGGGCAATACCATCAAGTGAGTTGCCGCTGCTGTAAAAGTCATAGAAATCACCTGAAACTGCACCGAACGGTTTTGTTGCAAAAGCTATATCCCAATCAGTTGTACGAGGAGAACTTGCAGGAAATATCGCCAGCTGTATTTCGCTTGCCAGATCCATTTCTATTTCCGTTAACAACTGTTCTTTTTTCAAGTTATTATTTGCTTCTGATAAATCTGAATTGAGATTTTCAAGTTCATATTTTATCCGCTGAAGATCTTTACTCTTTTTATTCATATAAAAAGCCGCTGACGATATGAGCATAAAAGCCGGTAAGAGACAAAATGTAAAAAAGGCCTCTCTGACAATGGAACCGGGTTGTCCAATTATTTCGATTGAATACCAGGTTACACTAAAATAACATATCAAAGTAGGCAGAGACATAAGGAGAGACTGAAGAACATTTGTATATGACAGAACAATAGTAACAGCAGTAAGCGCATTTATTATCCCCAGAATTCTAAGATCACCAAGCGAGTAAACCCAGAATGAAAAAGCAATAAGATATGTTACAAGGTAAACTAAAAAGATTGTCCACTCCTGCCATACCAGAAGATTTTTTGAAAAATATGTTATAGCAATTAACACAACCGTTAAAGATAAAATTGACAAACATATATAAAAAGTAATTTCATAACTCAAAGGGGTAAGTCCGAGAAAAACAGCAATCAGAGTTTCTGCCGTTGCTATGAGGTAACCGCCGAAGACAAGCAGATTCCCTCGTAAAAAAAGCGAATATCTGTCTGCAGGAACTTTTGACGTGAGAGTAAGCCTGCTCATACCGGACAATCATCTAATGCTAAAGTATTTAGTTCTATCATATTATCCTTTTATTTAATAATATAAATTTCATTTTTCTACTCATGTGCTTGAGTTCTCAGTCTCCGTCACAACATCGGAACAGTCAGCATTAATTACTTATGAGATACAGAATCTTCAATTAATATTTCTATATGTAAGCTTTTATTTTTTTCGCGCAACAATTATTGTTATATCATCATCCGATTTTATACTTTCAGCAAAGTAATTTAATGAATCAATTATATAGTCAAGCATTTCTGAAGCATCGGATACATTTGAATTCTCAATAGCATCAATAAGACGGCTTGTACCATACTGCCTCCCGGAGGAATTTCTGCTTTCAGTCAAACCATCGCTATAAAAAACAAGAAAATCACCTGTCTCGACTTTAAATTTCAGTGAGTTATAATTCTGTCCGGAAAAAGTTATACCTAGAGGATGACCCTTAAAATTGCTTAAAGAATCAGTTATGACCTTTATACCCTTTGTCGCAGGATGAAAATGGAGAAGATCGGGATGCCCGGCATTGACATATTCCACATTATCACCACTCATCCTGACCATTAATCCCGTGATATATAAATTAACCGCCTCAAGCTCTTTATGAAGTTCATCATTGGATAATTCAAATACCTCTCCAAGTCCGGAAGCTGAGCAGTTTTTAAAATTATTGTAAATTACAGGTTTTGCGAGAATCGTAATCAGAGCCGGTGCAACTCCATGGCCTGAAACATCAAAGAGCGATATTCCATTAAGGGTCTGGTCTTTTGTGTAAAAATCAAAAAAATCACCTGACACTGCACCATATGGTCTCGTTAAAAATGCGATATCCCAATCATTCACTGCAGGTGCCATTCTGGGGAAAACTATCTCCTGTATTTCACTGGCAATACCCATTTCAACATCCGACATCGACTGCTCTTTTTTCAGCTGTGTATTTGTTTGAGATAAATCAAAATTAATCTTTTCAAGTTCTGTTTTAACAACTTGAAGAGCATCTCTTTTCTTATTTATAAAATATGCGGCAAAAGACACAAGTATAAAAGAGGGGAAAATACTTAAAGAATAGAACACCTCTTCCGCGACAGAACCGGATTGACCTGCAATTTTAATAGAATACCAGGTAATTGCAAGATAGTTTAAAAGAGTCCCTGCTGAAATCAGAATAGATTGAACGAGATTGGTATAATATAATACAATAGTAATTATAGTTAGAGCGTTAATTAATGCTAAAAACCTGAGATCTGCAAGCCTGTAAACCCATAAAGAGAAACCTATCTGACATATAATCAAAGTTGCACCGAAAATTACCCACTCATGCCAGACAAGAAAACTTTTTTTGAGATATGTGATCAATATAAGTATTGAATTCATGGCACTCACAAAAAGTGCTACGAATAATGCATTTTTGTATGTGACAGTATGAAGACCCAGATATATAGCCGCAAATGTCTCTAGAATAGCTATTGAAGAACCTGCTGTTATCAGCAAACTCCCTCTTATAAACAGGGCATTTCTCTCAGCTGAAATTGGGGATGTGAGATAAGTTTTAATCATTTTGAGATTTCCCTGCTTTTAAAATGTATAGATTACGTTATTCATTATGTGTTAAACCAATCATGTGAATCTGCAACAATTATATACTTATAAATAATGGATTATCATACAGAACGGATGATAATAGCATAGTGTAAATATTTAATAAGAGTGTATATAAAAATCAACACAAAAAGCCCTAATAGACTTTTTTAGTATATTTTTTTTAAATGTTAAAATTTACCTCTCTTTTGGCCAAATTGTTTGACAACGATCATTTTAAAAAAATATAATGTATTACTATGATTATGAATCTTGAAAAAATTAAAGATATACTATCCCGTCTCCCTCACGAACCGGGGGTCTATCTTATGCTCGGAAATGACGGATCGATAATTTATATCGGAAAAGCTAATTCGTTAAAAAAAAGGGTCACATCGTATTTTCAGAAAAGAGATCACGATCCGAAGACAGCCATACTCGTTAAAAACATTTCTGATATAGAATATATTGTAACAGATACGGAAATCGAAGCGCTCCTTCTAGAGAGTAACCTGATAAAAAAACACAAACCGAAATTCAACGTCCGTTTGAAAGATGACAAAAGATATCCATATATTGCCGTCACCATGAACGAAGAATATCCTCGAGTTATTTACACAAGATATATCAACAGAAATACAGATAAATATTTCGGTCCCTATACAGACGCACGGGCTGCAAAAAACAGCGCCGCAATGATCAACAATCTTTTTAAACTCAAAACGTGCAGAAGGCCGCTACCCCTTAAGGATGACGAGAGGCCATGCATCAATTACCAGATAAAAAAATGTTCCGGCGCATGCAGAGGGATAATCACAAAAGATGAGTACCGGTCTCTCATTGATGATGCGATAAATTTTCTTGAAGGGAATATTGACCCCGTGATGAACAGTCTTAACAGCAGGATGAAAGAGTATTCTGAAAAAATGAATTTTGAAAAAGCCGCATCGGTTAGAGATATAATTTACGATATTCAGAAAATATCTCAATCTCAGAATGTTGATATTCCCACTGTTATTGATCAGGATTGTATCACTACAGGAGTTTTCGGCGGCGAAGCTATTGTTGTGCTTTTTGAATTCCGACACGGAATCCTTACCGGAAGAAAAATAAACATTTTTGATAACGCTGAGTATTCGACTCCGGAAGAAATTCTCCGTGTTTTTATTCTCGATTACTACAGAGATAAAGAGATCCCCGGAAGAGTTGTCACCGAATACGGGATTCCTGATTCTAAACTTATTGCGGAACATTTATCTGAAAAGAGCGGGAAAAAGATTTCACTCGTTCAGTCGGGCTCGCAGGATGACAAGGGAATAATAAGCATGATCCGGAAGAATATCGATATCATTGCAGCCGACAGAAAAGCAACAGAGGCAAATAATCCCGCTGCTGGTCTTATGGAACTTAAAGACACCCTGGCTCTAGATAGTGAACCGGATGTAATGGAGTGTTTCGATATTTCCAATTTTCAGGGGACAGATTCCGTTGCGTCAATGGTTCAATTCAGACTGGGGAGAGCCGACAAAAGCAATTACCGGAGATATAAAATCAGAGGTTACGAATCATCAAATGATCCGGGAATGATTCACGAAGCTGTTTCAAGGAGACTTCAGCATCTGGTAAACGAAAATCTCGAACTCCCCGATCTGATTGTAATAGACGGAGGCCCGACACAGCTCACAAGAGCAATTGAAGCAGCAGCTAATTTCAATCTGAATATTAATATTATCTCAGTAGCTAAGCGATTTGAAGAGATATATACAGCTCCGGATACTCCCCCTATTCGACTGCCGGAGAGCTCCCCTGCCCTTAAACTTATTCAGCGGCTGAGGGATGAAGCTCATCGTTTTGCCGTTACCTATCATAGGAATCTGCGGGATAAGAAACTCACTTCTTCAGTTCTTGATGAAATTCCGGATATTGGAGATAAAACAAAGAAACTCCTTCTTAAACATTTCGGTTCGATTGAAGAAATAAGCGAGGCAACACTTGAAGCGCTTGCCTCTGCTGACGGGATTGGAGATAAAACAGCACAGCAAATTTATAATTTTTTCAGAGATAGTAAATCATAACAGTAAAAGCATAAGTATAACCCTAAACATTTCGAGCCACAGGTAAGGAGTTGAAGGGTTTTACCGCAGGATTATAATGAGATACTGAACTTTTTATAATTTGAAATGCTTTTTTCTTCCCGCCGATGGCGGCGAGTAGAAAATATCGCTGATTTAAAATCATATACTGAAATTTTTTCATTTAATATACTATTTTTCTTTACAAGCTGAACGGTTCTGTATTATTTGTTTTTATTAACTCGGGGCGTAGCGCAGCCCGGTAGCGTACTTGAATGGGGTTCAAGTGGTCGGAGGTTCGAATCCTCTCGCCCCGAATAGAAAGCTCTGATTATATCAGGGCTTTCTCGTTTTTACGCATAACGCTTTGTTATTCGATTCTTTCCGTCGGACATATGTCGGACAAAATTTAAATTACCCTTCTCAGCTTTATAACTTTATCCATACGTCCAGACTTCTCCTGCAGATCAGGCCTCGCAAACATTGCGTATCTCTCCTGGGTAGTGCTAATCGATTCATGTCCCAAAAGGCTCTGAATATCCTCCAATGACACACCTTGATCCAGCAACGTCTGAGCAAAAAATATGTCTTAAATCGTGAAAATGAAGATATGATCCGTCACCTATCCGACTAAACTCGACCATCTTTAAAAGCTTAATCCACTGTTTACGGAGTATGTTATCTGTATAATTTTCAAAGACGAAAGCCCCAATACTACCTTTCTGATTTTCACTTTTTTTAATTTTATTTTTTAATTCTTTTTTAGAAATTTACAAAAGAACATTACATATTATAATTATATATAACACTGTCTCTAAATAATTCAGGAACTCCATAAATTAATTACACATTTTTTGAATAAAATGAGTAGTTGGTTTCATTTAGTTTTTATTCACATATATAAAAATTTTCCGATAATTAAATTTTTTCAAAGTCTAATTTACTAGAGAGATAAAAAACTTAATGTTAATATTAATAATAAGGGGAAAACGATGAGCACTTTTTGGACTATAGTCGGCATTTTCATTATGATACTCCTGCGGACTTTTTTACCTGGCGGTGATAGTGATGATGAAAAAAAGAAATGATATTATTATAAAATACAATCAGAGCATATTATGAAAAATGAAGAAACATCAGTGGAGATTTTCCTCGAGCAAATTAATATTTTGGAGAATGACTTTAATGATTTTACGAAAAATATTTATAATAAATATGAAAAATTGATCGCAAATTTAATGATTGCAAAAGGCTGTTCCAATGGTGAATCACTTCAATTTCGCATACCTCTTGCTATGCTGGATGATGGTATAGTAGAAAATAAATCAAAGGGATGTTATGATGAAGATAGCCTTTACGGTCTTGATTATTTTGATTATGAACCGAATAAAAATAATTTAGATGAAAAATTTATATCGAATTGTTGCAATGAAAATTTTCATGAAGAATCGCCCGTGTATTTCAATGTCAATTATCCGAACATCTGGCGTTACCTAAATAATAAAAAGGTTGAGTTGTTAAATTTTTCGAATATAGGCACCAAATTTGTTGAATTAAATTATATATTTACTTTGCTAGATAAAATTCAAAAGACTGCCTCATTAAAAATAGCAAAAATTGAGTACATTATAGATATTGAAAGAGCATTAGCTGAAAAAGCAGCGGGTAAAATAATCCCCTTCAAAGATGAAGATCTTAGAAGAGGATATACGGAAAGAATTATATTAGATGAAACTGAAATTCCAGAAACAAAAAATCTTCTTTTTAACCTGTATACTCCAATTACTATTCCGGATATTTTTCACAAATTATTAAAAACAATAAATGTATTTGACATTGATAAGCACAGTTTTGTTGAAAATACTTTTAATCAATCTCCATTTTGTGATGACGATTTCCCTTTATAATTTTTTTACAATAGATTGACACTTTGTCATTTGATCAGTTTATCAAATGTCAAAATGTCCTGCACTTTCTTCCATCCCCGTGGAGATAGCAATGTGATTAGATC
>JBBRFT010000092.1:0-12089 GCA_038241375.1 Spirochaetota bacterium | reverse complement strand
CCCCAGGTAAGCTTCGATTACTTTCGGATTATTCTGTATGTCATAGGGGTTACCTTCAGCTATTGTAACGCCGTAATCAAGAACATAAATTCTTTCACATACGCCCATAACAACCTGCATTGTATGTTCAATGAGAAAAATTGTAAGATCAAACTTCTCTCTTATTTCACGAATAAAATTCATCAGCTCAATCGATTCCTGAGGATTCATACCTGCAGCAGGTTCATCGAGCAGAAGGAGTTTCGGATCAGTTGCAAGCGCTCTTGCGATTTCCAGTCTCCTCTGTTTTCCATAAGGGAGAGAGTATGCTTTCTCGTTTACAACATCATCAAGATTCAGGTCGCTAAGAAGATTCATCGATTTTTCGATCATATGTTTCTCTTCGCGCAGATACATGGGTGATCTGAGGACAGACATTATCAGAGGAGATCTGACTCTGAGGTGATTACCCACGAGTACATTTTCAAGAACAGTCATCTCTTTAAAAAGTTTTATGTTTTGAAAAGTCCGTGCTATACCGAGCTTTGTTATTTCATATGGTTTAAGGGATGTGATATCTTCATTGTTAAAGTAAATACTCCCCTCTGTAGGTGTGTACTGACTTGTTATCATATTGAAAGCGGTAGTTTTACCGGCACCATTAGGTCCGATAAGACCGACAATCTCATTCTGCTTAATCTCCAGATTGAGATTGGAAACGGCCACAAGACCGCCGAATTTCATTGTTATATTATCGGTACGAAGCATATACATAATCATTCACCTTCAACGCTGTTCTTTTTGAACCTGCCCGGTCTAAAAAGAAAATCCCAGGAGAACTCATTGTTCCCCATAATTCCCTTCTGAAAAAACAGAATTACAACCATAAGCATTATAGAAAAAATTACCATTCGAAGTCCCGGAATACCATCCGTGCTGAAAAGATAAAAATTCATTGGACCGTCAAGGAATCTTAAATACTCCATAAGAACAGTAATAACAATTCCCGAAAGGACAGTACCTGTTATGCTCCCCATACCTCCAAGAACAACAATAAGGAGAATATTAAAAGCCAGGAGGAACCTGAACATCAGCGGATCGATAGTTCCCATAAGATTGCCGAGAAGACCGCCGCCCACTCCCGCCATAAACGAACCGATTGTAAATGAAAGCATTTTATGCCTGAATAAATTTATCCCCATTGCTTCAGCAGCAACTTCATCTTCACGGATAGCTTTAAAAGCCCGTCCATAGCTCCCTTTAAAAAGAAAGACCATAAAGAGAATTGACGTAAATGCAATCCCCCATGTCCACCACACATTGGTGTAAGGAGGTAGACCTTTAAGTCCCAGGGGACCATTGGTTATACTCTGCATATTTGTAAAAAATATTCTTATAATCTCCGCAAAACCGAGCGTGGCAATTGCAAGATAGTCATCTTTTAATTTGAGTGCTGGCGCCCCGATGATAAAACCGGCAACAGCGGCAACAAGGCCCCCCATAAGCAGCGCCGGGAAGAAACTCCACTCCACGTTGGCAAGCCATGGAACAATAGGCTCAAGAAAGAAGTTCATCTCTTTCTGAGCGGGCGACATTGTAAGCAATCCCGTTGTATAAGCACCCACAGCCATAAATCCGGCGTGTCCAAGTGAAAACATACCTGTAAAACCGTATATAAGATTGAGACTCAATGCCAGAGTGATGTAAATACCGCAAAGATTTACAATCCTCATCATATATGAATCAAGTATTAAATTAAAAAGTATCAGCAGTCCAACTGCAACGGCGGCCGCAGTTACTGTCAGAGCTAATCTGATTTTATTTTCTCTTTCCATATTAAACCTTCTCTGCGAGGTTTTCCCCCATTAAACCGGTCGGTTTAACAAGAAGAATAATAATCAGCAGTATAAATGCAAATGCGTCTCTGTAGCCTGTAAGGTCAGGAAGAAATGCAACAGTCATAATCTCAAGAATTCCGATTATCAACCCGCCAAGTACAGCACCGGTAATATTGCCGATCCCGCCGACAACTGCTGCGATAAAGCATTTAAGTCCCGGCATAACCCCCATTAGCGGATAGAGCTGAGGATACTTCATCCCCCACATTATACCCCCCACAGCCGCAAGAAGCGAACCGAGTCCGAAGGTATAAGAAATAACTTTATCAACATCAATCCCCATGAGTCTGGCAGTTTCATGATCTCTCGAAAGAGCCCTCATTGCCATTCCTGTTTTGGTTTTATTAATGAGATACATAAGCCCCACAAGAAAAATGAATGCTATGACTGGAATAAAAAAGTTAACACTGACTATATAGATATTGCCGATCATCATTACTTTACCGAAAATATCAGGTATCGGAAACGCCTTCTGGACACCGCCGAAGATAACAACTCCAAGACTTTCTATAAGAAAAGATACTCCTATAGCCGAAATAAGAACTGAAACTTTCGGGGAATCACGGAGCGGCCTGTAGGCAACTTTTTCAATGGCCATACCAAGCAGTGCTGTTAAACCGATGGCTACTATAAATCCGACCCACCATGGCATAAGGAATGTGGTCAATGCATAGAAGGCGAAATAACCGCCCAGCATAAATATATCACCATGTGCAAAATTGATTAATCTGAGAATTCCGTAGACCATTGTATAGCCGATTGCTATAAGAGCATAAAGGCTTCCCAGGGAAACTGCGTTGGAGAGATGCTGTAGAAATATTTCAAAAGTCATGAATGTCTCCAGTTAAACGAAAATGGGGAAGTAAAGAATACAAAATTCTTCATTTCAGTCATTTTTCTGTCAAGAATATTATTTTCGAGTACTTATTACAGCGGGGTTAAAAAAAACGGCTCTCTACCCTAGAAATAATCACTGCCCACATCTTCACTGCAGCCCCCTAAATCTCCCGGAGGTGGACTTTAATATACAATTCTGAATTTAAACTCATTAAAATCATTAGTTTTAAGCACTATTGCCTTGCCAGCGACCGGGGTGCGGGTGATTCGCGGGATGATTAGACCCCTGGGTGGGGACTTTTATAGAAACATCGATATTTACAACACAATGGGCAACTTCCCCTTACACTAGGTCGATCGGGCTATATGTTTTCTTTAAAAAAAAGAGGAAGCTTTTACACTTCCTCTCTCTCATAAAAAACGGGATAAGGGGCAGGAAGCCCCTTTAAAAGCACTAAGAATTATTGTGGTTTAACTGTTGTAAGATACTTAAATTTTCCGTCTTTAACAACTTTGATAACCGCATCCTTAACCGCATCACCATTTTCATCAAGAGTGATCATACCAGCTGCGCCTTCAAAATCTTTAGTTTTAGCAATTTCATTTTTGATTTTTTCAGGATTGATAGAGTTTGCTTTTTCAATAGCTGCTCTAATAACCATATAAGCGTCAAAACCGAGAGCAGTTACAGCCGCAGGCTCTTCTTTATACTTGTCTCTGTAAGCTTTCAGGAATTTTTCAGACATTTTTGTGATTGGAACTTCAGATGTGAAGAATGTAGAGAAAGTAGCTCCTTCAACTGCTTTTTTTCCAACTTCGAGGAAAGGACCTGTCTCCCATGTATCTCCGCCAAGGAAAGGAATTTTAATCCCCTGATCTCTAGCCTGTTTGATTATAAGAGCTGACTCTGTGTAGTTACCCGGAGCAAAAATTACATCGGGCTTCAACTGAGCAATAGCTGTAAGCTGAGCAGTAAAATCATTGTCACCTGTATTGTAGCTGAAAGGTTTAGCAACGATTGATTTTTCATTTCCGGTAAGCTTTTTAAATGAATCAATAAAAAACTTAGCAAGACCTACTGAATAGTCATTAGAAATTTCCTGAATAACAGCAGCTGTTTTAGCATTAACTTTGCCGTAAGCATAGTTTGCCATAACCTGTCCCTGAAAAGGATCAAGAAAACATACTCTGAAATACCAGTCATTACCTTTGGTAACAAGAGGATTTGTCGCTGAACACGCTACTACAGGAACTTTCCCTTTAGCAACCTGTCCGGCTGCCATGGATAGTGAACTTCCCCAGCTTCCGATAATTGCGGCAACCTGATCTTTATTGATCAGTCTTTCCGCTGCGTTTGCAGCTTCAACTTTGTCACTCTTATTGTCAACAATAACGAGTTCAATTTTCTTTCCAAGTACATCCGGAAACATTTCGTTTGCAAGCTTCATACCACGGACTTCAAGCTCTCCGCCGCTTGCATTTGCGCCAGTAAGAGGCTCAAATACACCAATTTTAATAACACTCACTTCAGAAAGCTCAGGTGCTTTCTTCTTGCAGCCAGTAACCATTACAGCGAGAACCAGAAATGCTGTAAGCAGAAGAATTAACTTTTTCATGCAATACTCCTTACATTTTTTTTAAGTATATTATTACATCAGTACTTTCGGTACTGTTATAATCAGATTAAAACTATCTCTCCCTCCAGCCTTTTAGCCCCCTAAATTTCCCGGAGGGTGACTTCAAACTCTTGGTGTAAATTATAATTCGGTGCAATATAGTCTTTAAGCCCCCTTCCGGGGGGTTTGGGGGGCTGTTGTGAAACTTTAAGCTCTTAACTTAATGACACTGCCCCTAACCCCAAAGGTGGCAAAAGAAGCCCGATTGACAACCGAATTTATACCTTGTCAACCTGTTCCATCCTTAATACTAACCACATTTTTTATCATGATGTGATCATATTATTTTGCAGATCTTTTGCAATTTTAACAAAATATGCAGATGTTTGACTCTATTATAAACACTATATTTTATATAAAACTTCCATGCAGTTAAAGTCAAATCAAAATTAAATCGCATTTTAAAAAAACATTTCATTTAGATATTATTTCCTGGTATTTTAAAATTTAACAATTACTTAAAATTCTAAATCATCATCAATTTGTGTTATTTTATCAAGATTAGTACTTATATATAAATTATTTCCCGCCGCCAGGGGCGGCGGGATCAGTGACTGCTCATATACCGGCAGCATTTTAACTCCGCCTCGTCTCCGTTCTGTGGAGATAAAATTCACCACCATTTTTTAAACAGTTACTGAAAATATTTGTATTATTATATTTTTTTATTGTGAATAGAATTGACTTTGAAAACAGTGGTATATATTTTTGCATGATTTATAATTTCGGGAAAATACAACTTTATGAAAACAAAATTCAGCTACAAAGAGAGTACAATGACAGAAAACATTCCTGTAACAGAAGAGAAGAGTCTCAGAGATAGTATAGTAAACAACATAGCCATGTTTTCATTCTCATTTTCAATTATGGCACTAGAAACAATATTCATGCATCAGCTGCTGATAATAACAAATTACATTACAGCAACTTTTGTAATTTCAATTGCCATGATAGGTATAGCAGCAGGCGGATTTTTAAGCTTCTATCTCGCACGAATCCGCGGATATGTGGTGATGATGGTTGCTTCATTGTTTTTTATGGCATCGATACCATTGTCGTACTACAACATAATCAGAATCGGAGAATACCAGTATCCGTATTTTCTTGTCCTCCCGTTCTTTTTCGCAGCAATTATAGTTTCTCTTCTTTTTTCAAGAGGAAACTCAAATAAGATATATTTCACCAACCTCGTGGCTTCTGCCTGTGGTGTAATATTTCCTATAATAAGCGTTGGTTCTATTAAGTCAGAGAATTCACTAATAGTACTGATGTTTATACCCGCGGTTTTTATTCTAACACTGGTGATCGGTTACAGAAATATTTTCGCTAAAATTATGGCAGTGGCAATATCTCTCCCGCTTATATTCGGAGTAGGATTTCTTCTAAATCAGAATATGAAACTTCCTTCAGAATTTTCCAGAACTGAATTCGAAAAGAAGATTTTACCGGCAATCAAAACTGATTTTGATAAAAAGTTTATGATGTCAAAATTTAAACTTTCTGGCGACAAATATGTTCTCAACTCAACTCACTATGAGAAGTTAAGAGCCAAATATATACTTAGCGATATCAATTACAGTATGATAATTGATCCTGCAAAACTCGGATTCTTTAATAAATTCGGCCTTTCTGAACTGGGGCTAACAAGTACGATAGATATTAACTACAATATAAAAGCTGATAAAAAGAATCTGATAAATCCTGAAAAGAGCTGGGTAAGCTTTATGAAGGGAGCAAACTGGAAACTGATTTATTCCGGCGATGATCTCATGGGGAAAATAGATCTTTTCGCAGTAAATGACAATAACATATTTTTCTGCACAAACGGTATGGTCCTCGACACCGTTGATAAATCAAACGGAACAATATGGGACCCGCGCGTTCCTCCGATTGATAATCCTAAAATATTTATTATAGGCCTCTCTTATGACGGTATTGTGAAATCTGCGAAACGACAGCCCGGATCGACTGTAAGCGGAGTTGAATTTTCACCTGTTATTATGGACATCATGATGGAGAACAATAAAGAGGGTTACTTTTCAGTTTTCGGGAACTACCCTTACAAAGGCCTTGAAGCACATCATGCTGAAGGGAGATATTTTCTTTCAAGCAACAATGAAAAATATGACATGATTACACTGATGAATCTTCATTACGAGTTTCCTTCGATAGCAACACTGGCACCTGAGTATCTCCATACCGTTGAAGCGACAAAAATGATGCTCAACAAACTCACAGACAAAGGTATGGTTGTATATGAAGAGATTATCAGCACTAAGCGTGTAAGATACTCTTTCTATAAATTCCTGAATACTATCAAACAATCTATGAAAGAGATTGGAATTAAAAATCCTAATGACCACATTATAATATTCTCATGGGATTTCTGGGGACCTCAAAGAACTTTTCAGACAGTAATGATAAAGAAGACTCCATTTACAGAAAAAGAGCTTGCTGTATTCGGCCGTTACCATAACGTAATTGCTCCAAGATACGACTCGGCTATTACTCTTCACCCGAAGATGAACACAGGCACCATGTATGAAAAGTATTTCAGAGCGGAGCCTTCAATAACTTCGTTAAAAGACTATCCCGATGCGCTTACAAAAAAAGAATACGAGCAGGATATTCTTGCTAAACTTGAAAATGCGGATGAAAAAAAGTTTATTGAAAGTAAGTATAAATTCAATCCTACTTACAATAAATTCTATATGCTGAAAAGCCAGATGACCGCAGCAGATAATACAAAAATTGAAGCAATTATGGATAAGGTCAGCTTTCCGTATGAACTTGATCTGTCGCCTGTAACAGATAATAATCCTTATCCGTTCAACATCTACAAAAACAAGAAAGAAGTTCGCGACTTTCTTGATATTATCCTGAAGATTGCCGGCGTAATGATGATACCCGTACTTCTTCTTGCGGTATTCAAATATGGATCTCAAAGATTCACTCTACTTGGACATACAGTTTTCTTTGGACTTTTAGGTTTTGGATTTATGCTTGTTGAGATTGTTCTTATGCAGAAATATCAGAATTTCATCGGTTCACCAATATACTCAACAATTGTAATTTTCGGAGGACTGCTGTTCTTCAGCGGACTTGGAAGCTTCTTCAGCAGAAACTTCAGCAAGAGAACTCTTGTAATATGCATAAGTATTATACCTCTCCTGATACTTTTTCAGTCATTTTTTATCGGAGATGTATTTCAGATGTTTGCAAAATTTAGTTTCAATTCAAAACTCTTTATAGCATCAGGACTGATATTCCCACTCGCGTTTCTCATGGGTATGCCCTTCCCGCACGCCATGGAGCAGGTCAAACAGGATGTAACTCCCGAGTATGCAACACTGATGTTTGGAGTAAATGGAGTTCTTGCAACAGTTGCAGTTTCACTCTCTATATTCCTAAATGTTTCATACGGGATGAACTACACACTGATGATCGGATTTGTTACATATGTTGCGGCAATCCTTCTCTTTATGGTAATTAAGAAGTAACCGTACTATGAATAAATTTATAAAATTTCTGCTTATTTTTACGGTTATAACCGCCCTGAACACTGAGTGTTTCAGCGGCGGTAATCCTTTAAAAATCTTTGTAGTAAATTATGGCAAATCGGACTTCCAGAAAAGATTCGTTTTTCAGGGAGATAAATCCGGCGGTGCAGTGCCCTTCAGCTGGACATGCTACTATATTGAATACGGTGATAAAAAGATACTCATAGATACCGGTTTTAATGACAAAAAGATGGTAAAGATGTTCGGGATAACCGGATTCAAAGACACTGTAGCCATCCTAAAAGAAAACGGAATTGAAGCGGATCAGATAACAGATGTAATAATCACACATTCCCATTTTGACCATATCGGGAATGCTCCGCGTTTTAAAAATGCCAGGTATATTATTAGTAAAGATGAACTTGCCGACCTGAACAGAGGGAAGAGCCAGGGTGATATAAAAAAATTCTTTAAAGAACACACAAAGGTTGAATCATTCGATGAAACAAATGTTCTTTATGATATGTTCACCATTAAAAAAATCGGCGGACATACGAAGGGTTCATCGGTTGTGTTTTTTAAATACGGTACTTCTGAATATTGTTTTACCGGCGATGAGATTTACACTTCCGAAAATGTCACAAAAAATATAGCTAATGGTTCAGCTGTCAACATTGAAAACAACAGAAATTTCATTGAACTTTTAAAAACCGGGAATTACAAACTATTCATTTTTCATGATGCGAAATATGCTGTCATGAAAGATCATTTTATCAAAGTCTTCCAGGAATAAGAATTTAACCGGCAGCAGATATAATCAGCCGCCGGTTTATTACTCCAATTTTAATCTTTTGTTTTATTGTCTTGACAACTTTCACGTTAAAAAATAATTATCTTATAATGCGCCTGTAGCTCAGTGGATAGAGCGTCGGACTTCGAATCCGTGCGTCGCAGGTTCGACTCCTGCCAGGCGCAAATTTAGCCCTGATTATATCAGGGCTTTTTCATGCCTCATCGTAATTGATACTTCAAATATTCCCGTTTTTACAGATAAACTATTGATATGACTTTTACATTTTTATGCATATAATTGTTTCAGTTATCTGAATAAGAGTTTTCAGCGTCATAACACTCAGCCCCAAACCCGGTCGGCGGCAAAGATTAAAGGATTAACAGGATACGCGGCCATCGTGCAATGCAGGTGGCGGAATACGTAATAAGTTTCATCAAGAGTACCAAGCTTTTCGCGTACCTGTTTTCCGGATTCAGGTACGCCGGGGTGGTCTGATTCTGATGAAGGTTATAGGTTTGCCATAAAAGATTATGTTCCTTAAATCCATAATTATTAAATTTTATATCAACTTTTCTTTAAGTGTATCTACAATCCCTTTCTTTATTTCGATTTCAGGTTTAAAGTCCAGGTCTTTCTGTATGGCATCTGTCATATAATAATACTGACGACCGAGTATCCTTACTGCAAAACGATTGAAAGGGGGCTTTTGTTTAAAGAGCGGAAACACGATCTCCATTATCCATGCTGCTGCAATAGCCAGCCTGTATGGTATATTGCGCAGCGGTTTATTATACCCCACTGTTCCTGCAACAAGGGCGGCAAGCTCATTTACCTTGAGGTTGTCCGTGTTGCTGAGGTTATATATTTTTCCGTATGTTGCGGTATTTTTAAGCACCATGGTAAAAGCACGGGCTACGTCAGAAGCATGTATCAGCGTTAAACGACACTCACCGCTGCCGATTATCTTGAACTTACCAGCCCTTATCTTTTCTGCAAGAGGATGAAGAAAGGCCATATCCCCCCTGCCGTATATTACAGTGGGGCGGAATATAGTCAGGTCAAGACTGTTCCCCATATCAATTAAGACCTTTTCAGCCTCGATCTTTGTATCGCCATAGGGGTCATTGATCTTGCGGTATGGCGAATTTTCATACAGTTTCACCTCATGCACACGGCCGTATACAGATACGGAGCTGCAATGTATAAAGCGCCTTATACCGCTTGAAACAGCCTCAGCAGCCAGGTTCCTTGTGCCGTTTACATTTACATTGATGCAGTTTTTAAAAGTCTGGCCGTATCCCACTGCACCTGCAAGGTGAATAACAGCATCACAGCCCTTAAGCTTGCCGGCCAATGATCCGGGCAGGGTAATATCACCCTGGACGGCTTCTATCCCTTTTATATGTTCAAGTTCCCCGGGCAGAAGCGTCAGGGCACGGATAGTATGCTTCTCCTTCAACAACTGCTTTATGACATAGTCTCCAAGAAAACCGGATGCTCCTGTTAGAAATATTTTCATAATGTGTTCCTCCTGGATAATTTTTACAGCAGGGTTTATGTAATGCAACTGTTAAATGTTGAAATATTCAGAAAAAGAATTTCTACTAAGCCCGGTAACGAGATATTAAAAACATAATTATTTTTATATATTTTGTCACACAACAGGCATTCCGGTACTATCAGAATATAAACAATTAAGGGGTAACAACATGAAAGCACTTGTAGCATATTTATCACAAACAGGAAATACAAAGAAAGTAGCAGAGGCCATTTTTGAAGAATTATCATGTGAAAAAGAATTATTCAAAATGGAGGAAGTAACGTCAGTGGAAGATTATGATATTGTAATAGCGGGATTCCCGGTATGGCAGTTCGGGCCGGCTGCACCTGCTGGAAAATTTCTAGCGGAACATTCGAAAGGGATAAAGATCGCACTTTTTGTCACTCACGCAATGGACCCGGAATCATCGGATAGTGCAATAAATGAAAAGCTAAAAAGTATTCTGCATAAATGTAAAACTACTGTTGCAGAGGGCAAATTAGTAGGTTTTTATAACTGCCGTGGTGAACTCTCTACAAATATTGCAGATTTTCTTTTAAAAAGTGATGACCCTGTAATGAAAAAATTCGGAGAGATGAGATCGTTGACAATTGGTCACCCTGACAGCAGTGAAATAAACAATGCGAAAGTCTTTGCAAGGGAGATAATAGACAGAATTAATTAACAGAGTAATTTTCAAATATTTACCGGTGTGGCTCTAATAATTAGAACTACCCCATCAAAATAAATTTTATATCACTGACCTTTTTTTCGATGCTGTAGCAGTTTGCATTTTATTATCTGAAACAAGAACTTTTCTGTTATTATAGCCGGTTATTTCAGAATTATCCGGTAATGACATTTGAGTGTCCCAACCTTGACGGTCTTTATCGACTTCACTAACCGGACGGTCTTTTGCAATGTCATACATGAAATCATACGCCTGCGCGTGACCCGTTGCCTCATAATAATCACGGATCGGTTTACCGCCGACAGTAAGACCCTCTTCAGGCAGAACCTTGGTTTCACTTTCAGAAAGAGAATTCCCCTCCAGAGCATTACTTGACCATGTAAGCCCGATTTTGTAATATTGCCTTATCTGTGCGACCCTACCTTCACTTAAAGGGCGCATTGCATCTATTTTCTTTCTATATTCTTCAGATTTATCGAATATATTTTTATTTGTCATAATTTCCCATCTCTCCCGCCTGACCCCCTTCTCCTCAGGAGAAAGGGGGAATTGTGATACGAAACTTAACAGACCTCACCCGCGCGCTGCGCACCCTCTCCTCAAGGAGAGGGTTTTCGTGCTACAAAACTTTTACTACTTCAACCTCCCCCTTTCCCCTTCATTTCATCAAAACGGGAGAGGGGGCCGGGGGTGAGGGCAAATCCCCTCGATAATCCTGACCTCTTCAACAGACTTTACATTGATTTCTGAACCTGATTGCTTGGAATACAACGCTCTCTGAACAGAGGCGAAGGGCTCATGCTAACAAAACCATTCCTTAACGTAATCCATATCCTTATTCATCGACCTCTCAATATCAAACGGCCATATTGTTATCTCTATACCATTCGAATCATTAAATATAAACTTACGACATTGAGTAAAATCTTTTGTTGCGGGATAAATTAGAATCAGCTTGGTACTTTTCCGGACATCATCTTTCTTTAACGTTTCATCTGATTCATATATTTTAGCATATGATAGCAACTGGTACATATCAGCCTGAGATATCCCGTATTTATTAGCACGGTCATTTTCATCAACGAGTTTCCACTTCGCATCCATAATATAGAACATGCCATCCCGTGATGCAGTAATATCCGGTTTTATCTGAAATATATTCTTATCGTTTTCTT
>JBBRFT010000091.1:0-12179 GCA_038241375.1 Spirochaetota bacterium | reverse complement strand
AAATTCAGCTTCTTTGTCATCATCCAGTATGCTTTCAGAAAGAAATTGATGTTCATTATACCTTTCCCTATACTTACTCTGGTTACCATTTGTTGTATTCATATTCCCTCTATATATATTTTTTTTATTGAGAAAACACAGTATAATACACTATATTTATTTTTCAAGAAAAATACTGATATAAACGCAAATATGTTCAAATTAACGCTAAAAATTATGAATCTGATATACTTTTTAGATAATTTCTACATTATAATAGAACAAATACTTGATAAAATCACTATAATATAGAATCAACCTATATATAAAATTTCTATCATTTTATTATCTGATGCATGAATATGCTAGCACTTTATTTGTGGGGGGAGAGGAACTTTGCGATGTGCCCGAAATGGATGATTACATGTGAGTTGTCACAATAAACCCCAATTTTCAATGAATAGGAAACATACCCACCTCTGAAAATCAAATAATAAGTAATAAATTTTACTTTACACTTTGTGATACAATACTCAAATTTATTTTGAAATACAAACTCTGGATATAAATAATGATTACCGTCGAAAAAGCTCTGGAAATAATCATATCAAATTCTTCAGTTGCAGAAAAATCTGAAAAAACTGATCTTTTTAACTCTTATGGACGTACGCTCTTTAAAGATACTATTTCAGATTCCAATGTACCACCTGTAAACAATTCCGCTATGGATGGCTACGCAATCCTTACTTCAGATATTGCTAATGCTGAAAAAAAAACCCCTATTTTATTAGAAATTATTGATGAAGTGCAAGCCGGTAATAAATTCAAAGGAGACGCTCTTCAAAGCGGATATGCAATCAGAATCATGACAGGAGCTCCGATCCCTGAAGGTGCCGATAGTGTTATACCTTTTGAAGAGACAGAAGAATCGGAGAATGTTGTAAAAGTCTTTAAGAAGACATCGATACATGAAAATATCCGTTTTGCCGGAGAAGATATACAAAAAGGTAATACAGTATTAAAAGCAGGAACCCGAATTGACTCTGCAGAAATTGGTCTTTTATCATCTATGAATATGAATCAGATAGAAGTCTATAAAAAGCCCGATGTTGGTATAATCTCAACCGGAGATGAACTGGCTGAACCCGGCTTAAATAATTCAGGGAAATTAATAAACAGCAATGCATACGTTTTATATTCAGAGGTGAAAAAATACGGCGGAAACCCGGTCTATGGCGGGATTGTAAAAGACAATTATGAGGATGTCAAAAACTGTTTTTTAAGCATGATGGATAAAGATATAATTATTTCCTCCGGTGGAGTATCCATGGGAAGATACGACTTTATACCTGATGTTCTTAAAGAATTAGGGATAGATATTAAAATTGAAAAAGTAATGATGAAACCGGGAAAACCAATTGTATTCGGTACAATGGGTAAAAAGATTTTTTTCGGACTGCCGGGTAACCCAGTTTCTGTTATGGTTTCATTTATGCAATTCGTAAGACCGGCAATTCTTACAATGACAGGTAATTATAAAATCAGTAAACCCGTATTAAAAGCTGCTACAACAGAAGTAATAACAAAGAAAACAGGTAGAAAACATTTTATCAGAGGTATATTTCATATTAAAGATGGAAAATTATTTGTAGGCACAACGGGTCCTCAGGGATCCGGAATACTTACATCTATGAGCAGTTCAAATTGTTTGATTATAATACCTGAAGAGATTGATTTAGTCAAAATCGGTGAATTAGTTGATATTCAGTTAACAGGGCATAGTGAGATCTGATGAAGAAAGGTAAATGTATTCTTCTATATTCGGGCGGACTTGATAGTCTTATTGCAGGGAAAATTCTCATTGATCAGGGAATAGAAGTATTAGGTCTTCATTGCATTCTCCCTTATTTCCCTCCGGATATGGATCCAGATCAGTTAAAAGAGTCCATTAACGCAAAACAGATTGGACTTAATTTAGTTCACTATAGATGCGGTGAAGAATATATTTCCATGCTGAAAAACCCTCTCCATGGTTATGGAAAACAGATCAATCCCTGTATTGATTGTAAAATATTTTTTATAAACAAAGCTGCAGAGATGATGCTTGAGACCGGCGCCGATTTTGTAGCTACCGGTGAGGTTGTCGGACAAAGGCCCATGTCTCAACATAAAAATACATTAATTCATATAGAAAACAGTACATTGAAAGGGAGATTACTCCGTCCTTTGTCGGCAAAACTTCTTAAACCTACAATACCTGAAATTGAAAGTATTATCGATAGAGAAAAACTATATGATATCAGCGGACGAGGAAGAACAAGACAGATTGAGCTTGCAGCCTCATTGGGAATTAAAGATTTTTCTTCACCGGCTGGCGGATGTCTTTTTACAGATGCGTTCATTGCTGCAAGAATAAAAGATCTTATGAAATATAATCCTGACTTTAAACAGGAAGATCTTTATATTTTAAAAATAGGGAGACACTTCAGAATTAATCCTGATTTGAAGATAATAGTCACAAAAAATCAGAATGAAAGTATTGAACTTGATAAATATGAAAAAGA
The DNA here is from genome assembly GCA_038241375.1 of Spirochaetota bacterium. Taxonomy (GTDB): domain Bacteria; phylum Spirochaetota; class UBA4802; order UBA4802; family UBA5550; genus WRGT01. The sequence goes on along the minus strand of JBBRFT010000091.1, from coordinate 9,636 downwards.
TTCAGATTATTTCTTCAGACCCGGTTTCAGCGGTCCATCGGTATTAGTTAAAGGATTAATGAAAGAAGATGATATAGATATTATTAATTCAATTATGTGCAGATACGGGAAACCATCGGCTGAAGAGAATAACATAACAATTTACAAAAATAATAACATTCACCGTGAAATAAAGTGTATCAAACCTATCTCCGATAATGATTTGGACAAATATAGAATATGATTTTTATTAAAAAGAATAAAATAATATCATTTCTTGTATCGGGCAACGGATCAAATTTTAAAGCTGTAGCAGAAAAAATTAAAAGCGGAATCATAAACGGAAAAACCGGTATCGTTATATCAAGTTCACGAGATGCTCTTGCATTAAAAAAATCTGAAGAACTGGGTATTAAATCGCTGATCATTAATCCTGAACATTATACTTCAAAAAAAGAATATGAAGAGGATATGATAAAAACTCTGAAAAATTTCAAAACAGATCTTATTATCGCAGCAGGTTATATGCGGATTTTATCTCCGGATTTTATAAAGCATTTTAAAAACAGAATAATAAATATACACCCTTCACTTCTCCCATCCTTTCCCGGAAAATCAGCTCAACAACAGGCTCTTGATAGTGGTGTTAGAATAACAGGGTGCACAAGTCACTTTATCGACGAAGGAACTGATACAGGACCGATAATAATGCAGGCTTCAGTTTCTATAGAGTATGAAGATAACATCGAGACACTATCTGCTAAAATACTTAATGAAGAACATAAAATTTTGGCAGATAGTGTCAGATTTTTTTGTGAAGATAAATTAGTAATAATTAATAAAAAAGTTAAAATAAAAAAGTGATTACTTCTTTTCAAATTTCTCTTTTAATCCATCATCCTGAATCTGATAATAAATTTCTATTCCACTTTCAACTTTACTTTCAGAAATTACTTTTCCGTTTTTAAGAGGTTTATCAAATTCAGAATTAATTTTAGTTATATCCGTAAAACGACTCTCATTCATCATTCTGACTTTTACAATATCCTGAAGTATCTTATGTCTTGCCTTTTCTTTAGCTTTTTCAAGATTTTCAGATACAACTTTTACTGTATATGTATCTTTATCACTCCAGCCGACACTAATATCTTCGGTGACGTTGTTGGTTTTTTTTATAGGTTCGTTTGATAAAATTTCTTTTTTTAACTCTTTCTGAGCACAGCAGGTTAAAGATACGATAAAAATTACTAAAAAGAGATTAAGTTTCATAATTTGCCGTCCTTTTTTTATAGATTTTTTTTAGCATATAATTATATTGAACTAATTCTAACGTAATGAATAATAAAAATTCAGAGGTATATACAACTTATGCAAATACTTATTACTTTTATAATATTTTCAATCATTTGTTTAATTCTTACATATTATTTTAATCTGTTTATTTCCAAAAGTGTTTACACCAGAAGTGAAATAAGCAATATACTTCCACATCTTGGCAGTATGGTCAATACCATTTATTCTAAATATTCAATATTTTATCTTGCAGGATTTTATCTGATATCCGGTTTTATTGGTATTTTTATATTAACTTTATTTGAAAACTGGATTATCAATTCGGCCCTACTCCCATTTATTCTGTTTTACACTGCTCCACGTCTGGCTGTTTATTTCGAGCAGACAAGAGTAACTATATCTGAAAATTATAAAGATATTGCCGAAGCACTTTATACCAAATACTATAATTACATCTTAAGCGGTTTTTCAGCAGGTTATGCATCAAAACTTATAGAAAATTGTTTCAGTAACGGTTTCATCAGTTTTACATGGTTTATAATAAACTTCATAATTGTAACAGCAATTGTAATTTTAGCATTAAGAAATGATATTTTTGAATAAAATACCTAAGTTAATTATACAGTTTTTTTAATTTTGTTTATATAAACAGAGCAACTAATAAAATAGTTTTAATTTTATGTTGACTTGCCAAAAAATATTTTTTATTGTAATATAATCTTTAACTCGTGTGTATAGATACATGAGTGATAAAATTTTTTAACATTTACTAGGAGGTTCTTCAATATGAAGAAATTATTCGTAATGGCTCTAGTTCTTTCAATGGGTCTTGTTTTCACTTTTACATCTTGTGGTGGAAGCAAAATTGGCGGTAACGTTCAGGGAGAGACATTTAAAAATGAGAGTTGGGTTGATGATAATACTTACAGACTTGCAGCTGCCGGTGTTGCAAATTCAAAACTCAAAAACAAAGTAGCAAGAAGAGAGAGTGCAAAAAGAGCCGCTATCCTTAATGCACAGTATCAGGTTCTTGAAAAATTTAAAGGTTCTAAAATAGAAGGAGCTGCTGGTATGTCTGATTTTGAAAATACCGGTATAGCTATTGCACAGGAGATTCAGGGAGTTGTTAAAGGCGGATCAGTTATGAGCGCAACTTACGATGAAGAAGACAACTGTGAAATAATCTATGAAGTAAAAGGAAAAGGTCTTAAGAAAAAAGTTGCAGCTGCAGAATGGCAGTAATTTTCTTATAAAATGTAATTTAAAAAAGCTGTCATATGACAGCTTTTTTTTATGATTATCTTAGTAATAATATAAAAAAAAGACATCTTATTCAGATGTCTTTTTTTTTATGTTAACCCGGCATCGTCCTACTCTCCCACACAGCTACCCATGCAGTACCATCGGCGATAAGAGGCTTAACTTCTGTGTTCGGAATGGGAACAGGTGTGGCCCTCTTTCTATAACCACCAGGAAAAATTTCCTTTCGATAAGTACTTGTATTTTTTTTGGCTCATTGAGTCAATAAAAAAAAATAATTTTTAATTTTTATATAAGAAACTGTTAAAAAAAGTGGTAAAATTTATCTCCGGCACGCCGGAGATAAAACGATACAGGTTTATAAGCAGATACTTATAAAAATTATAAAACTTGTTACTCAGTTTCAGAAAGAACTGCAAAATCCGAAACAAAATCATTATCATTTAACTCTAGAAGCTTGATACCAACCGTTGCACGACCCTGAGTTGAAATATCCTTTGCAAGTAATCTTATAGTCATACCTGATAAAGAAGTAATAATGATTTCATCAGTTGCTAAGACCGAACGTATACCTGCCGCCATTCCATTTTTATCGGTGATTTTAAGGTATGTCATCCCTTTACCACCGCGTCCTTTATTTACAAAATTATTATAGGTAATTCTCTTTCCAAAACCTTTGTCAGAAATTGCAAATAATGTAGAACCCTCTTTGACAATATCCATACCAATAATGTAATCATCACCATCGAGCCGCATTCCGATTATTCCTGCAGCAGTACGTCCCATTGATCTCATTTTTTGAAGATTAGTACGAAGAAGTGAACCGTTTTTAGATGCTATGACAAGATCGCTCTCTTTTTCAACAACTTTAACGTCAACAAGTTCATCATCTTTTTTGAGATTTATACATATGATTCCGCCTTTTTTTGCATTGGCAAATTCTTTAATTTCGGTCTTTTTTAGAATACCATATTTTGTTGCCATACATAAGAAGTCATCAGTCTCAAAATTTTTAATAGCGCATATTGCCGTTACATTCTCACCCTGAGCAAGATTTATCAAACCTCTGAGAGATTTTCCTCTACTTGTTTTAGTTGCAGGTGGAATTTCATAGGTCTTAAGTGCAAAGATCTTTCCTTTATTGGAAAAAAGATAAATTGTGTCGTGATTAGTTGCAACAGTCATCATTTTAACAAAATCTTCTCTCTTGGAAGACATACCTATTACACCTTTTCCGCCACGACCCTGCTTTTTAAAAGTATCAATCGGCATTCTTCTGATAAATGAATCATTGGTAATCGACACAACTACACTTTCATCTGCAATAAGATCCTCTATATCGAAATCAGTAGAAGACTCACCTCCGAGTATAATCTCAGTTCTTCTTGTATCATTGTATTTCTCTTTAACTTCTGCAAGTTCTGTTTTAATAAGATTATTTACTTTCACTTCACTTTTTAGAATTGCATTAAGCTCTGCAATGAGTTTAATAAGTTCTTTAAGTTCATCAACAATCTTTTTTATTTCCAGGCTGGTTAATCTCTGAAGTCTCATATCAAGAATGGCTTTTGCCTGAATCTCTGACAGATTAAATCTCTTAATAAGTTTTGTACCTGCTTCTTCAGGTGTCTTAGAAGATTTAATAACAGCAATTACTTCGTCAATATTTTCGAGAGCTATCTTTAATCCTTCCAGTATATGTGCTCTCTCTTCAGCTTTTCTCAAATCATATTTTGTTCTTCGTATAACAACTTCGCGTTTATGTGTAATATAATGAGAGAGAACAGCCTTAAGATCTAAGACCTTAGGAACTCCATCAACAATAGCCAGCATAATGACACCGAATGAAGTCTGTAGTGATGTGTGTTTCAGAAGCTTATTAATTATTACCCCGCTGTTTGCATCTTTTTTAAGACCTATATAGATTCTCATACCCTTTCTATCAGATTCGTCTCTAAGTTCAGCGATGCCTTCTATCTCTTTTTCATTTACAAGTTCAGCTATACGTGTAATCAGAGAGGCTTTGTTAACCTGATAAGGGATTTCTGTGATAATTATCTCTTCTCTTCCCTTTTTATTCTCTTCTATCTCATACTTTCCTCTTATAATTATGCTTCCGCGTCCAGTATTATAAGCTTTAATAATACCTTCATTACCCATTATTGAAGCGCCAGTGGGAAAATCCGGTCCTTTGATATACTTTAAAAGATTTTTTACAGGAGAATCAGGATTATCTATAAGATAAATTGTTGCGTCTATAACCTCTCCAAGATTATGAGGTGGAATTTTAGTTGCCATTCCCACGGCAATACCTTCCGAGCCATTTACAAGAAGATTAGGATAAGCAGATGGAAGTACTTTTGGTTCTTTTCTTGAATCATCAAAGTTTGGTAGAAAATCAACTGTCTCTTTATCAATATCTCTCAAAAGCTCTTCAGCAATTTTTTCTAGTCGTGCTTCAGTATACCTGTAAGCAGCAGCTCGGTCACCATCGACTGAACCATAGTTACCCTGACCGTCAATAAGAGGTACCCTCATAGAAAAGTTCTGAGCCATTCTAACCATTGTTTCATAAACAGCGGTATCACCATGAGGGTGATAATTACCAATTACTTCACCGACTATTTTAGCCGATTTAACATATGCCCGGTCACTTCTCCATGCACGTTGATCCATAGCCCAGAGGATTCGTCTGTGTACCGGTTTAAGACCATCCCTGACATCAGGCAAAGCTCTACCTACAATTACACTCATTGCATAATCAAGGTATGCTACATTCATCTGGTCTTCGATTTCTACTTTTATAACTTTTGGTATAAATTCTTCGTTATTATCTTTTTTTGATGGCACTTCATTTACTCCGGTAAAATTTTAAATTTAATTGATTCTTAATTTTATAAATCAAGATTCTGAACTTTATGAGCATTATCTTCGATAAATTTTCTTCGTGGTTCAACAGCATCACCCATTAAAACTGAAAACACATGTTCTGCTTCTATATCATCATCAATTCTAACCTGGAGCATTATTCTTTTTTGAGGATCCATTGTTGTATCCCACAACTGCTCAGCATTCATCTCTCCAAGACCCTTATATCTCTGTATAGTTGCCTTCTGATCTTTAAATTTATTAAGCAGTGCATCTTTATCATTATCACTGAAAACGTAATGTAATTCCTTACCTATTTTTATACCATATAAAGGGGGTTGAGCGATATAAAGATACCCGTTTCTGATGAGTTCCGTCATGTATCTGAAAAAGAACGTAAGAAGAAGAGTACGTATATGTGCACCATCTACGTCGGCATCTGTCATTATGACAATCTTATGGTATCTTGCTTTAGTTACGTCAAAATCTTCATCTCCAATACCGGCACCAATTGCTGTTATAAGGGTTCGAATCTCTTCATTACCGAGAATTTTATCAATTCTCGATTTTTCAACATTAAGTATTTTTCCTTTAAGAGGAAGTATCGCCTGGAAATTTCTGTCTCTCCCCTGTTTAGCGGAACCACCTGCTGAGTCTCCCTCAACGAGATATAATTCACATTTTGATGCATCTTTTTCAGAACAATCTGAAAGTTTTCCAGGGAGATTATCAAACTCAAGTGCACTTTTTCTTCTTGTAAGATCTCTTGCTCTTTTAGCTGCAATTCTTGCTCTTGCACCCATTATACATTTTTCAATGATCTTTTTTACATCCTGTGGATTTTCCTCGAAAAACATTGAAAGATTTTCATATGTAGCTGATTCAACTAATCCCTTAACTTCACTGTTACCCAACTTCATTTTTGTCTGACCTTCAAATTGTGGTTCAGGGATTTTAACACTTATAATTGCAACAAGACCTTCTCGAACATCATCGCCTGAAAGCTGAGTTATATTTTTTTCATATTTTCCTTTTTTAAGAAAATCATTTATTACACGTGTCAAAGCGGATTTAAATCCGATAAGGTGAGTTCCACCTTCACGTGTATTTATATTATTTGCAAATGTATAAACATTTTCATTATAAGAATCTATATATTGAATAGCTACTTCAACATCAATTCTATCTTTTGTAGTATGAAAATGAATAGGCTTTTTAACTATAGGAGTTTTAGTTTCATTCAAATACTGAACAAAAGAAACAAGCCCCCCTTTAAACTGAAAAACATGTTCTGTTGTTTTAGCTGTTTTTTCCTTTATTTCTCTTTCGTCTTTTAAAACAATTTTAATTCCAGCATTAAGAAAAGCCAGCTCTCTTAATCTTTTAGCGAGTGTATCAAAATTATATTCTATTGTATCAAAGATTTCATCATCCGGCCAGAATTGAGTTCTAGTCCCCCGGTTTTTTGTTTCGCCAATTTTTTTTACATCGTGAACCGGGATACCCTTTTTATAACTTTGAGTATATTTTTTTTCATCACGGTATACTTCAACAGTCATATCTTTTGAAAGTGCATTAACAACTGAAACTCCTACTCCGTGAAGTCCGCCTGAAACTTTATAAGTATCATTATTAAATTTTCCGCCCGCATGAAGTTTGGTTAATACTATTTCCAAAGCGGACTTTTTATAAACCGGATGAATATCAACTGGGATTCCCCGACCGTTATCTTCAACTTCAATAGAATTATCTTTATGTATAGTAACAGAAATATTATCACAATAACCTGCAAGAGCTTCGTCTATCGAGTTATCTACAATTTCATACACAAGATGATGAAGACCATTGATATCTGTTGAACCTATATACATGGCGGGACGTTTTCTAACTGCTTCAAGACCCTCTAAAACCTGAATATTATTTGCACTGTAGCTTTTAGTCATTATTTCCTACTCCAAAATAGTTCGTCTTCTTTTATTGTTATTCTTTTCATTATTGTAAAAGAACTTACTTCTGATGCCACTTTATTATTATCTATATCTAATGATATCATTTTATCTTTATCACTAATTTTATCAAGCATCCATTGATTTTCGTCAGATAATTTTAATGTTTCAATATTAAAAATTCCGACACATTTATGATCACTTATAAGAATATTATTTCCAATATGGATAAACATTATTAAGTATTTCTCCATCTGCTTTTTTTTACTTCAAATTTTATAGATTTAATAAAATTTTCTCCATAATCACTTTTTATTTTTTTTAAAATCTCTGCTGAATGTATTGATAATTCTCCTGCGTATGCCGAATGATCAACATTAATAAATAAATATTTATTAAAAATTCGATCGGGAAAACTATGTGTTGATAAAGTATTTCCTACATATGAGGGCCATTTTTGTTTTAAATCCTGTATTATAAAAGAATCCTTTATATCAAGATCATCCATCAGATCAGAAACAATATTACTGAAAGTAACCATTGTGTTTTTTCTATTTTCACCAAATCTGAATTTCAATTATCCGACCTGTCTGAAACTATACCTTTATTTACAAAAAATTGTTTTGAGTTTGATAATATACTTTTATTATAAAGATGATTTACCATTGTAAAAATAATCTGCCCTTCTTTTTTTAATGAATCAATCATACTATTACGTCTTTTTTCGTCAAGTTCTGAAAATATATCATCTACAAGAATTATACATTTTTTGTTTTTTATTTCTTTAATAATTTCAACTTCAGAAAGTTTAAGACTTATACTGGCGGTTCTTTTTTGTCCCTGAGAAGCGTAGTTGATAAATGCCATTTTATCAGAATTACTTATCATATAGTCATCTCTGTGAGGCCCTGATACTGTACTGCCGCGACGTATATCAATCTTACTGTTATAATTAACCTCTGATAAAATACTATCATTATCCTCTGATTTTAATGTAGTCATGTAATGAATATAAGGGGAGTTTTCTTCACCACTTATTTGAAGATAATTTTTTTGGAAGAATTCATTATATTGAGTTATAAATGATTTTCTTTTTTTCAAAATTAAAGATGCCTTATCTGAAAACATTTTATTCCATATTTCAAGTAACTTAAAATCACCCTTATTATCTTTTATTTTTTTTAATAATAGATTTCTGGAATGGCAGATCTCTTTATATTTGTTAAGTTCATCTATATATTCAGGATACAATTTTGAAATAACAGAATCAAAATATCTTCTTCGCAATTCAGGAGATCCGTTTATAATATTAATATCCGTTGGAATAAAATTTACAGTAATAAGTTTTCCATAATAATCTGATACTTTTTTTATTTCATGTGAATCAATTTTAATTTTTTTTTTTGGTTTATTATTATGAAATGAATAACCTACTTCAAATTTTGTGTGTTCTGAATTTGAAATTTCTCCGGAACAATAATATGAATCATTATTCCATTTTATAATATTATTATCATTTATATTACGAAAAGATTTTAGATTTGATATTATTGATATTGCTTCTAAAATATTTGTTTTCCCTGAACCATTATCTCCAGTTATGAAATTAATTTCTGGAGAAAAATTAATTTCAAGATTTGTATAATTTCTGAAATTAATAATTTTGAGATTATTTAAAATCATTTTATTCAGCTGAAGTTTTAATCTGAATAGGCATAATAACAGAAATAAAATTTTTATCATCTTCAGGAATTATCGTAATAGGACTCATCTGTCCTGTAATACCACAGATAAAAGAAAATGAATCTATCTGCTTTAATGTATCAAATAAAAAGTGCGCGTTTATACCTAAAAATATTTTTTCTTTATTATCTGATTCTATCTGAAGTTCTTCTTCAGCCTGACCGAGTTCTGGAGTATTTGCTTCGATATACAATATATCCTGATTTAAAGTTATTATAATTTTATTTGCAGGTTCTCTAGTAAAAATCATTGCGCGTTTAACTGAATCGAGAATTTTAGAAGTTTCAATAATTGACTTATGACTATATTCTTTTGGAATAATTTGTTTATAATTTGGAAATTGACCTTCAATTACTCTGGATATTATTTCAGTTTCATTAATTTTAAAATAACATTGTTTGCTGTCGAAAGATATTTTACAACTCCCGGAATTTGATAATAATTTATAAACTTCATTAATTGTTTTTAAAGGTATAATAATTCCTTCACCTATAAATGCTTCACTATTAATTTCTCTGGTTATCATTGAAAGTCTTCTAGAATCAGT
>JBBRFT010000090.1:0-12266 GCA_038241375.1 Spirochaetota bacterium | reverse complement strand
TTGTTGGGTTAATATAACATGTGTATTAAACAATTTGTTATTTTTTATAAAAAAAATTTCATCCAATACCCTTCCCCCTCTCAATTTGGTGTGGGGTATCGCGGGGGTGAGGTCTCTCCTCTAAAACAGCCCTGTGATAACCCCTTCATCTGTGATATCAATATTAAGCGCTGCCGGCTTCTTTGGAAGTCCCGGCATAATCATAATCTCGCCAGTTTGAACCACAAGAAATCCCGCCCCTGCAGATAAAGAAACATCTCCAACAGAAATTTTAAATCCCGAGGGTCTATTCATAAGAGCAGGATCATCAGAAAGTGAATACTGAGTTTTAGCAATACATATGGGAAGATTGCCATAACCCTTCTCTTCGAGATAATCTATTCTTCTTGCTGCATTTTTTGAATAGAGTACGCCATCTGCACCATATATCTCCACTGCAAGTGTAGATATTTTTGCACGGATAGACATATCATTATCATATAAAAATCTGAAGTGCGAATTATCCCCTTTATCGATTATGTCAGCAACTTTCTGTGCAAGATCTAATCCGCCATCTCCGCCATGTTCCCACACCTCGCAGAGAGAACACTCGACCTTCATATCTTTACAGAAATCCATTACAGTTTTGATCTCATCATCTGTATCATCGTGGAAACGATTCAGAGAAACAACAACGGGGAGTCCGAATTTCTTAATATTCTCAATATGCTTCTGAAGGTTTGCAAGACCGGTTTTTACAGCGCCTACATTTTCACCTTTAAGATAATCTTTAGCAACTCCACCATGCATCTTCAATGCACGCGCTGTTGCAACAAGAACTACACACTCAGGCTTTATCCCTGCATATCTACACTTAATATCAATAAATTTTTCAGCACCAAGATCCGCACCGAAACCTGCCTCGGTAACAACATAATCGGAAAGAGCCATGGCCATCTTTGTCGCAAGTACCGAATTACAACCATGAGCAATATTAGCGAATGGTCCGCCATGGATTATTGCCGGGGTATTTTCAAGAGTCTGAACAAGATTAGGTTTCAGCGCATCTTTAAGAAGAGCCGCCATAGATCCCTGTACGTTAAGATCAGCAACAGATACAGGTTCACCTTTTCTGTTTTCACCGATTATAATCTTTGCAAGACGTTTCTTAAGATCTGCAATACTTTCGGACAGGCAAAGTATTGCCATTACCTCAGATGCGACAGTTATCATAAAACCGGACTCACGGGGAATACCATGTGCAGTTCCTCCGAGACCGACTACCATATGCCTTAAAGCTCTGTCATTTATATCGACAACACGTTTCCAGTATATCTTCGTCTGGTCGATATTGAGTTCATTCCCATGCTTTATATGATTATCAATCATAGCGGCAAGAAGATTATGCGCAGCACCGATTGCATGAATGTCTCCGGTAAAATGAAGATTGATATCCTCCATGGGTACGACCTGCGCGTGCCCCCCTCCGGCAGCACCACCCTTTACTCCAAAGCATGGCCCGAGTGAAGGCTCCCTAAGCGCAATCGTACACTGTTTGCCGATTTTATTAAGCGCCTGGGCAAGGCCAATAGTTGTAGTCGATTTACCCTCACCAGCCGGAGTCGGAGTAATTGCCGTGACAAGAATAAGTTTCCCCTTCAACGGACGGTCTTTAAGCACATCGAGATCAATCTTAGCTTTATATTTTCCGTAATACTCGATGTTATCTTCGGTGAGCCCCAGCTGCGACGCCACATCCTTAATGTGGATCAGCTTCGCTTCATGTGCAATTTCTATATCACTTTTTACTGTTGATTTTGTTTTCATTATTTCTCCTATTAGATTAATATTTCATAACTGCAATCCCACCGGCCCCCGCACCCCCGGAGGGGGCAAGGATATTGTGCTTTGCCCCCTCCGGGGGTGCGGGGGCTTATGTGCGACGACTTATAAAAATTGATTTAAAAGAAAATTTTCTCTTTTCTACTTTTCTCCGCGTAATATTAACATCAGCAATAACGCGCCAATTGAATAAGCGCCCATACCTACAATAAAAGTAAATGAAAATCCATATGAAACATTGAGATACAGTGCAAGTGTTGTCGCAAATGTTCCCGCTGCACCGCTAATCGCATACATTAATGTTGCATATTCATTTGAAATCTCTTTTTTAATTTTCTCCATAGCTTTAGGGAATGGAATCCCCATCAATACAGAGAGAGGGAGCATCAAACCTACACCGGCAGCCATTCTGACGTTGAAAGATGAAGCAGCAAAATAACTGAAAATATGATCGAGATAGTTATAGTAAAGAAATATTACCACAGGTATGGTAAAAACAGAAAGCAGGATATATCTCTTTCTCCAGTTTGTACTGATAAGACTGCCGATGCCGCTGAAAAACAGAAGTGCTCCAAGAGTAATGATCACGGAATAAATAGGAATTCCTATAAATCTCTGGAAAAACTGCATCAGTACTATCTCAACAAGCATAAAAGCGAAACCGACGGCGATAAAAAAAAGTGAATGCTCAAGAAGGATAAGTTTATGTGATGAATATTTTAAAAAAATAAGAAGAAGTACCGGAATAAAAATAATAAGAGAGAGCATCGCTACAATCCTAAGTATCCTCAACACTTCTTTTTTTTCTTTATATACATTGTACGGGAAAGGCATATCATCCCTCACTGGAGAGATATCCATTTTATATGAATAATCAGTTTTATCCAGAAGCGTCAGATATCTCGCTTTGTCGGTATCACTTAAACCCGTTTTAAGTACATAACGCCCTTGTTTGTAGTTCCATACTGTACTTACAAAATCCCACCCTTTTTCAACATCCATTCTGGGGTACTGTGTATAAAGCGACCTGATAAAATTTTTATCAGAAACATCCGGGATATAACTTAGAATATTTTTTTCAAAATCGTCAAACCAGTAATAATCGGGGAGCTGTGTCAGATCTTTACCTGTTCTGCCTGTAATTATATCTCCGATCATACCGGGAATCACCTGTCCGGGAAAAGCGTGAATATGCCTTTCCGAAGGGAGCGGAGAGGGTTTAAGGTCTAGATAGTACTGAAGGTTTTCACGCAATTTAGTTTTTTCATACACATTGAATGGATTTCTCTTGATAACAATAGACCGGACTCCCGGCTTCTGATAATTCCAGTAATCCCAGCCGTAAACAAGAATATGATTTTCAGGATTTTGTATACCCATCTCGCGAAGTGATGTGACAACAGTATTCATGAACTTATAGAATGCCCACTCCGATCTGGTACTCCATAAAATCTCTTCATAAACAAGAAGACCCCGGTCAGTGAGCTTTTCGAGCATCTCGGTTATACCCTCAACTGAGTGGAGATATTCAGGCGCCAGTGTGCAGACAGATCCATGTTCCGCGTGATTATTCATATGAGTAATCATATCATATTTTTCATCTGTTGCCTTAAGATATGCGCGACCTTCGGTCTTGTGAATTACTGTATTCTCGTAAGCTTTTTCTGTTTTATAAAAATAGTATCCCGACATCATAGTTTTATGAATAATGGGATTAAACTCTACACCTGTAATCTTCGTTTTACCCGGCAGCTGTTTCAGTGAATTCACTATTCCATCAGCTGAAGCCCCCATGATAAACGCATGTGTATCTCTCATATAACTAGGGAATCTTATATCCCGACTGCTCCCTTTGTCACCGTAAACGACTCTGTCGTAAAAGGCACCGTTGTTTATGTAGAAAAAATCACTATCTGTTTTAGTAATGTATTCCACCCTTCCCATAAGATTATCCTGAGAAAACAAAAAAGTATATTGGTCGAGTTTATTCGTATATATTTTTAAATTTTTTTCAGCGGAGAGGGAGGGTTTATAGTTTCGCGAAAGATCCATAACAAAGGGATAATACTTTGTTTTATTAATTATGTTTCTCGCCATGAGCTCTTTATATGGATCATCTGCTTTCAGTATATAATTTCCGTTTGAAGAATCCTTAACATAGACTTCATCAAGAATCTTTTTTTCAAGAGGGATTGTTACATAAGGCATAATCAGGTTGTTATAATTATTACCATTAATAATCCGGGGAATGCTTATATTCAAAAGAAAAAAACTGATTATAAACACAATCACTGCAGCAGATAAAATCTGCCCGGTTAGCTTTATAATTATATTTTTAATAGAAGAAAGCTGAATAATCATAAATATCAGCGGTAAAATTGAGAGGATTAAAAGAGAGTTTTCAGATTTAAACATCGCCACGGCAATTATAGGGAAAATCACACCCAGCGCTGACGCTGTAAGATCAATAAAATAGATTTTATGTGAATTCGCTCTGGAAAAAATTGATGAGACTATAACCGATCCTGATAAAAACGGGAGAATAAGAAAATATGGGAAATTAAAATTATCCAGGCGGACAATACCGTAATATGAAAGACCAATAGACAGGAAAAACACTATCGATGAAATTGACAGAATTAAATTACGGTTAAATCTCAGAAGATAAAAACTTATAAGCCCGCCAAAAGCGATGCCGAACATGGCTATTGAAATAATCGTTGTCGCCTGAAGATAATTTGAAACAATCATCAGCAGGTGAAAAAATATGGTTTCAAGGGCTATTATGCTGAACGGGAAAATTACAACAGCAAAAAAATTGATCACTGAGTCTTTATTAACTCGAAATTTAAAGCCCATTATATTAGAGTCCCCCCGGGAAAAATTATATATTATTGACATATATTGCGCGAGTATTTATTTAATGTCAGCATCTAACAGCAATAGGTTTTAAATCAACATTTTTTCTGAGATGTAAAAGCAAATATAAGGTATAATCATATGAATAGAGAACTGGTGAAAAAACTTGCCGAAGTGCTTAAAAACAGAAAACTGCCTGAAGAGGTAAGAATAATGGAGGTTTGCGGAACACATACCGCGGAATTTTTCAGAACCGGAGTAAAAGACCTGTTCCCTGAAAATCTTATTCTTATTGACGGCCCCGGATGCCCTGTCTGCGTCACACCAAATTCATACCTTGACCTGGTTATTGAAATTGCAAAGAAATACAATGCTGTACTCGCCACATTCGGTGATATGATAAAAGTTCCGTCCTCTTACAGCTCTCTTGCAAAAGAGAAGGCCGAGGGGATGGATATACGTATAGTATACTCACCGCTCGACGCACTGCGCATGGCTGAAGAGAATCCAGACAGAGAAATAATTTTCCTCAGTGTGGGATTTGAAACAACAGCCCCGGCTGAAGCGATTATAATAATGGAAGCTGAAAAAAAAGGTCTGACAAACTTCTCTATACTTTCATGCAATAAACTCACTCCCCCTGCAGTTGACGCACTTCTCAGCGCAGATGAGGTAAGAATAGACGGCTTTATTATACCGGGGCATGTGAGCACAATTACCGGAAGAGAACCATGGAATTTTATCGCAGATAAATACGGCAAACCCGGAGTAATTTCCGGTTTTGAATCGCACGACCTGATAACAGGTGTACTTGCTCTCCTTGACCTTCTGGAAAAAAAAGAGGCCGTAATTACCAATGAATATAAAATAGCCGTCAGAGAAAATGGGAATCCCCATGCTCTTAAAATAATTGATACGGTTTTTGAAAGATGCACAACAGAGTGGCGGGGACTCGGAGAAATACCCGGAAGCGGACTTCGAATCAGAGATGAATACAGCCCCTTCGATGCAATGAAAAAATTCCCGGCGACACCGCCGCCTGTAAAAGAACACGCTGGATGCAGATGCGGCGACCTGCTCCGTGGGGTGATAACGCCTCCGGAATGTCCGCTCTTTGACAAAGTATGTTCGCCGGAAAACGCCATTGGACCATGCATGGTTTCGAGCGAAGGCCCCTGCTCGGCCTACTATAAATACTGGAGAAAATAATGACTGCAACAAATAATAACGCTCAGAAAAAAATTCTCCCCGGGCATGGCAGCGGCGGGAAGCTAATGAACGATATGATCTCCGGAATGATAAAGGAGATACTGGGAAAAGATTCCATACAGATAGATGACTCGGCAGTACTTGATCTTTCATCGGGTAAAATTGCTTTCACAACAGATTCGTACACAGTAACTCCGATATTTTTCCCCGGTGGAGACATAGGTAGACTCGCTGTAAACGGAACTGTAAATGACCTTGCCGTAATGGGTGCTGTTCCCGCATTTCTTTCATGTTCTCTTATACTCGAAGAGGGTTTTGACTTTGAATCTTTCGAAAAAATTCTAATATCAATGCGGGATGCCGCTAAAGAAGCCGGTGTAAAAATTGTAACCGGCGACACAAAAGTTGTACCAAATGGAAAAGGTGATAAAATATATATAAACACTTCAGGTATAGGCATTTTTACAAATGAAGTTCAGAGAAGAGAGATTAGAAAAGGGGATAAAATTATTGTAAGCGGAACTCTTGGAGATCACGGAATTACAATAATGTCGCTACGTAATGATCTCCGGTTTTCAAGCGATCTGAAATCGGACTGCGCTCCTCTAAACGGGTTAATTTCAGAAATAATCGCAAAGTATCCTGAGAGTGTAAGATTCATAAGGGATGCCACACGTGGAGGGCTTGCTTCAGTGTTGAATGAAATTACTGCAGGAAAGGATTACTCTGCAGGTATAATTGAAGACGATATTCCAATATCTGAAGAGGTAAAAGGAATATGCAATCTCCTGGGACTCGACCCGTTGTATGTAGCGAATGAAGGTAAAGTTGTCATTATCGCAAGCCCGGAAGATGCGGAGGGTATAGTCAGAATAATGAGAAACAATGAATACGGAAAAGATTCATCAATAATCGGAGAGATCGACTCACTCTATCCGGGAAAAGTTTACATAAAGACATTTATCGGAGGTAAAAGACTTCTTCCTCTTCTGATTGAAGAACAGTTACCAAGAATATGCTGAGAAGAATTTATTATTTTCCGAGCAATGAAACTTAATCATTGCTCCGATTTTATGGGGAAAAACACACACAGAACGCCCACTGGCAAGTCCCCCTCCGGGGGATTTAGGGGGCCATTGAGAAGTGTCTCCCCACTGTACAGCGGAAATAAAAGACTTAGAAACAATTTGTAAAAAACTAAACCAAATAATACCTCAGACAAAAAGCCTTCCCTTTTTCACCATGGGGAAGGTGCCCAACGGGCGGATGGGGGGGGAGAATTAATATGTGCCTTGCAATACCGATGACAATTACAAAAATCGACGGGAACTACGCCATTGCCATGGCGAATGGAGTTGAAACACAGGTTAACTACGCCATGATGCCCGACATTAAGATAAACGATAAAGTCCTTGTTCACGCAGGTTTTATAATAGAAAAACTTGACGAGGAGCAGGCACGGGAAATAGAAGAGACCTGGGCGGAATACTACGCTATTCTTGAGAAAGAAGATATTAAACAGGACAAGATTTAAGGGTTTAAAACATAATCAGGGATTTAGAGTGACTATCCCTGATTATGTTTTTTAAATAATTCTTTTGATAAATACCTGTTCAGAACATAAACCTGTAACAGGATTTTGTTCATCCTATGAGTTCTTTAATCAGCCGGCTCAATTCATTGAACATATACGGTTTTTTCAAAACACCGGTAAAACCGTATTCTCTGTAATTTGACATAACAGGATCACTTGAATAACCACTGGATACTACGCCCTTCACTTCAGGGGCTATCATTCTCATTGCGGAAAAAGCCTCAAGTCCTCCCATTCCGCCACGGATTGTAAGATCGAGTATAACCAGATCAAAAAACTCCCCTCTTTCATAATACTCATTGAATAATTTTACGGCACTTTCACCATCACCTGCAGAAATCACTTTAAGCCCCAGGCTCTCTATAAGCGATTCCCCCACATGACGTATCATATCATCATCATCCATTAAAAGGACAGTTCCCGACAAAGTATAACGTTCAGCAGCAATCTCATTTTTAACATATAAATTCTTATCAACTGCGGGAAGAATTATCGTAAAAAGTGCACCGCTTTTAACTTCGGAAGATACAGTAATGATTCCGCCATGTCTTGTAATTACCGAGTAGGCAACAGAAAGGCCAAGACCGGATCCTTTACTCTTTGTCGTAAAAAACGGATCAAAAATTCTGGACACGATTAGAGGATCAATACCTGGCCCATTATCTTCTATTTCTACAACTGCATATTTTCCCGGCTGAAGTCCATGCCGATTATTCTTTTCCAGATCAGCATTCCGTCCTTTTATAAAAATCCCCCCGCCATCGGGCATCGCCTGAGACGCATTTATTAAAAGATTATTTATCACCTGAGAAATTTGTGACTCATCACCCTCTATATTAAAAAGATTTTCATCTATTAAATTTTCAAGTTTAATTGACGTTCCGCTTAAAACAAATTCCGCAGATGACGCTATTAGTTCGCGGAGAGAAAAGAGCTTTTTCAGAGGTTCCCCACCTTTGGAAAAAGTAAGAAGCTGCTCAGCAAGTCCCCTTGCCATAAATGTTGTAGATTCCATATCCTCAAGATACTTCAATATTTTATCATTACCGCTAATTGAAGAATCACTTTTTGCCAGAGCTACACATCCGAGCATCCCGGTAAAAAAGTTATTAATATCATGTGCTATTCCCCCGGCAAAAATCCCGATCGATTCCATCCTGCATGAATTAAGCATCTGGTCCTTCATCATTTTAAGCTCTGTCACATCTTCAATTACAATAACATATCCCGCAATTACCCCTTCATCAACGATGACCGGTGACGACTTGATGGTAACATCCTTAACACCTTTTTTTTGTAGAATTATCCCTGAATTATAAAGGCCAAGGGAGAGCTCTCCAGATAAAAAATCTTCCCGTGAAAAATCAAATAAATCCCCATTATTATCATATATCTTTAAAACTAAATTTATATATTCACCAGTCATAACCCCGGAAGTCATTCCGGAGATAAGCCCTACCCCTTCGTTAACAGATTCAATACGCAGATCTTTACCTATCGTTATAACTCCCTGCGCAATACTCTGAAGAGTAATGGATAATTTTTTCTTCTCCTGTTCAAGATTTCTGTTAACTTCCATAATCTCTTCCTGAGTAGCCATCATATCCTCATTGAGCTGCTCTATCTCTTCATATTGAGCTTCAAGCTCTTCAAACTGCGCCCGGACCTCCTGAGTTATAATCAGCTGTTCATCATTCTGCTGCTTAATAATTTCCGATTGCTCATAGGCGAGTTTATCGAACTTCTCAATTTCTGAAATATTGCTATATGAGAGATAAGAGAGAATAATCATCATTAAAAGATTGTAGATTTCAATTGAACTCATTATGCCGTAATTGACTTTTCCATCTGTAAAAGTATGAAACGGCATTGGAACACCATGCTGCCAGGCGAGTATATAAAACACAGCAACATTAAGAACAACAAAGAATACCAGAAGACGAAAAAATTTTTTGTCATACAAAAACTGGAATGCAATCAGATTAGCTATCAGAAGCCAGTTTATATTGGAACATTGAGCGGCGTACCGCCAGTCCACTGTAACTGTATAATTATATCGCGCTATAACCGGAATCAGAAGTACTATAATCCCGATGAGTAATGGATATAATCCCGGGTTTCTTTTACTCTTTTTCCGGAGATAAAGTCTATAGGCAAGAAATACGGCAAGCATATAGATAAAGACTGTTGAAAAAATGACAACAGCCCTGTGACCTGCAAGCATTTGAAAAATCGCGCCGATAATAGATGTAATTGAAATTACAGCCGTAAATATTAAAGCTCCTCGAATCTCAAGTACTTCTCTTGAGGTATATTCTCCACCTTCAGGGATCCTGAATATTCTGCTAAAAAACTTCTTTATCTCTTTCATTATAAACACACCATTATTGTTTATTTACCGGATTATTACTATTTGCAACTCATAAGTACATTATGTAATTTTATTAAGTTGAACTCTTACTTATGGGTTATTTCCCCGTAGCCAATGGCGGCGGAGTCCGAAACTACTCAACAACCGCAGGTAATAATCTTTCCGCCGCGCCCCCTGCGCGGCGGAATAAAATTTAATCACCGGTTTATAAGTAGATATTATTATTTCTTTCTGTCAAGAAGATCATGTATTGCTTTAATCATTGTATAATACTTAAATGGTTTCTGAACATAAATCATAGGGATATTCTCAACAACATCACCCGGGAGAAGATTACGGTCATATCCGCTGAAAAAAATAACAGGGAATTTTTTTTCCACTCCCCCAATTTCACGGTAAACATCCCAGCCGTTCTTCTTTGGCATTACCACATCAAAAATAAGAAGATCAATGGAATCCCGGTTTTCATTAAAAAGTTTTACAGCAGATTCACCATCTTCAGCTGTAATAACCTTGAAACCTGAATCCAGGAGTATCCGCCTGGTGTATTTTCTTATAAGTTCATCATCCTCTGCGAGAAGCACTGTTTCAGAACCGGCAGAGCGTTTAGGTTCAGATTCAAATTCAGAATAGACCTCTTCCTGTTTTACTTCACCATACACCGGGAAATAAAGAGAAAAAGTGGTCCCCTTGTCTGGAAAACTCCGTACATCAATATAACTTTTATGCTGCTTAACTATAGAATAAACTGTAGCCAGACCAAGCCCTGTACCGCCGCTCTTCTCTTTAGTAGTGAAAAACGGTTCAAAAATATGATCGATACTATCGCCGCTGATACCAGTTCCAGTATCAAATACACTAAGCATTACATATGATCCGGGAGGAATCCTGTTATCGTAGCATGACCAGTACTCATCAGTAGTTATATTTCTTGTTTTTATTATAATCGATCCGCTTCCATCAATAGCATCTCTCGAATTGATACACAAATTCATAAAAATCTGTTCAAGCTGACCGGTGTCGCCATGTATATAATTGAGTTCAGGATCAGGTTCAAAAGAGAGATCAATATTCTCACCGATTACTCTTTTAAGCATAGTTATAAAACCTGAAGCAAGTTCATTCAAAGCAACCGGACTAGGTCTGAATTTTTCCCTTCTCGCGAAGAGCAGAAGCTGCCTTACCAGACTCTTTGCTTTTTCTCCAGAATCAACAATATGTGAAATATTCTCAAGCATATCACTGTTCTCCCCGGCATCCATAAGAACAAGACTGCCGTAACCGAGAATTACCTGGAGTATATTATTGAAATCATGAGCTATCCCTCCGGCAAGCCGCCCTATAGCCTCCATTTTCTGAGACTGGTACAACTGTCCTTCAATCTCTTTCCTCTCGGTTATATCCTGATAAAGACCTCTATATACCAGAGGTTTACCGGAATCATCCAGCTTGTCAATAACAGCCGTTATATGGAACCATTTAAATACATCATCATCGGTATTAAGACGGATATCGAAATCGGCTATATCCCCGGTATTGTCGCTGTAAAGATCCAATCTGGATTTAAACATCTCGAAATCTTCAGGGTGAATTCTGTTAATAAAATCATCGGAAGTTATTTTTTTGAAAATACTGTTCGGATCCGGACGATCATAGTTATTTGAAATAGTAAAAATAAAATTCTCATGGATATTGAATTCCCACAGTCCCAACCTGGCCTTCTCCGCAATTAATTTTAATCCCTCATACTGCTTTGTAAGAGAATCTTCGAGAATTTTCATTTTAGAAATATCCTGCGCAATCCCCAGAAGCTTTAAAGGTTTTCCACTATCATCATAAATGACTTCACTTGAAAAATGCATAAACTTTATCCCGCCGTTAACTATAATCCTGAAAATTAACTCAAAATTTTCATGATTATCCTCGCACTTTTTAAACTGCTCAACAGCAGAAACTCGGTCCTCTGGATAAATATTACGGACCAATTCAGAAATTTTAATCGGTTCCCCTCGATCATAGTAATCAGCCAAACCCCACATATCCGCCATTTCACGATCTGATATTATAACTCCCCGTTCATATTCGTACTCCCATGGAGACATGCGTCCGATCCTCATGGCATTTTTCAGTCTGCTTTCATTATCTCTGGTTTTCTTCTCTCTCTTGAGATTCTGCATTTCAAGAAGTTTGCTCTCTGTTATATCCTGATTTATACCGGTTATAACCAAAGGCTTACCGTTATCATCTCTCAAAAGAATTTTCGCAATAGTTTTAAGCCAGATCAAATCTCCAGAATCTTTCCTGATTCTATATACAATTACAGTTTCATTTGCCTCTCCATCCAATACAATCTTTACAGAAGACAAAACCTGTTCTTTATCCTCGGGATAAATCATTTCAAGCCATTTCGAA
>JBBRFT010000089.1:0-12284 GCA_038241375.1 Spirochaetota bacterium | reverse complement strand
ATTGGGGATTTAATTAAACTTAATTTTCTGGTTAGCCTTGACGGAAATATTATTTATCACAAAGAGATTTACGAAGAGATGAAAAAAAGTATACTTGAACTTTTTGATACAAGAGACAAGGTTACAGTATCGGAGGCGAAGGATGCTGTTAATCTTTCAAGAAAATATATAATTCCGCTTCTTAACAGAATTGAGAATGAGGGTCTCCTGAAAAGACTTGGTGATTTCAGGATGAAGGGGTAGTTGATTAAAATGTTTTTAGGAATTGATATTGGGAACACCACAACGATGGTCGGACTTTTTGCCGATGATTCAGTTTCACCTGATAAAACGCATAGATACAAAACCAACAAAAAAGGGGATGGGACTGATCTTATTAATTGCATCAGCATGTCTCTTCGAAATATGGGCGATTATAAATCCATAGCAGCGGAGATAACCGGTATAGCTTTTTCAAGCGTTGTTCCGGAGGTCAATGCTGTTTATAACTTCGTGGGCAAAAAACTTTTTAATGTAGACCCCTTCGAGATAAAACACAATTCCAAATTTTCAATTGGTATTAATTACAGGGACATCAGGAAGCTCGGGATTGACCGTATTGTAAATACTGTTGCAGCTCATCACGAATATGGTGACGGATGTGTGGTGATCGATATAGGTACCGCGGCGACTTTTGATGTTCTGAATCATAGCGGAACATTTGACGGGGGGCTTATCTCGCCCGGTATCGGGACAACAATAAAAGCTCTTGCTGAATCGGCTTCGAATCTTCCTGAAATTGTTTTCGGTAAACCGGATCTGCTCGTTGCGCTGGATACTGAAAATGCGATAAAGTCGGGCTTTTATTACGGGTGGATATCTCTTATAGAAGGTGTTGTCCAGAAAATTGAAAAAATTTATAACCGGGAATATAAAGTTGTGCTCACGGGCGGATTCGCAGAAAAAATTGCTCCAGGTATTGAGCGGGAAATAATTCTTGATCCTTTGTTGACAATGAAAGGGATCAGATATATATATAATAACAGATGATTAAGATATTGTAAATACTCAAAAACTAGTAGTAAAATTGATCTCCGCCGCGCCGGTGGCGCGGCGGAGATAAAATACCGATGTTTTTTTAGCAGTTACAAGATATTAAATTAATAAAAGGGATATATAATGACGGCAGCACCTTACATATACTTTAAGTTTTTAGGAATAAACTCATTCATAAAAACACTTGATGATTCGGATACGGAGTATACAATATTCGATGATAAATATGAAAATCTTTATCATAAGTATTCTTCTATTCTAAGTAAAGAGGATACTCTTAAAACCGGAATTCTAAGCCGTGACGGACAGCATGTGTTTTTTACTGAAGTGGGGATTAAAATTACAAAGAGTTACAGTTCGTACTTTATATATATTTTTGACCGTCATCCCGTGGAGGATGATATTGAGTTTATAATAAATGGTCTCGAGTCATTGATTAGTGAAAATATTGATAGAATTGATCCTTCTGAAATTGCTGAAACTATTTCGGAATCTAAAAAAGGGGGACATCTGATAAACTGATTGTTTATACTATTTTTGTAATCAGATAATATAGAAATGGTATAAATATCGCAGGGAGCATGTTCCCCACTTTTATCCTTTTTAATTCAAGAACATTGATCCCTATGGCAATAATAAGAATGCTCCCCACAAGTGATGTCTGGCTTATAACACTCTCTGTAAGCCATGGTTTGATGAAACCTGCCATAAGAGTAATTAATCCCTGATATAGAAAGACCGGAATTGCAGAGAAAGCCACACCTATCCCGAGAGTAGCTGCAAATATCACCGAAATGACACCGTCAAGAACAGCCTTCGCAAAAAGAGTCCCAGTGTCTCCATTTAGGCCGTCTTCAAGTGAACCTACAATTGCCATGGCGCCTACACAAAATACAAGACTGGCAGTGACAAATCCTTCGGCAAAATTACCGCTGTTTTTAAGATACTTTTTCTCTATCCAGAGACCGAATTTCTGCAGTTTATCTTCTATATTCATCAATTCGCCGATGATTGCTCCTCCAACGAGACTGAAAATCATAAGCATGATATACTCTCTGGAGAGCTTCCCCCCTTCAGTAACTACATAAATCCCTTGAAGTGCGCCTGAAAATCCTATCATAAGAATAGAGAGCCCGAGAGCCTGCATTACTGTATCCCTGAATCGTTCCGGCAGTCCGCTTCTAAGAAGAGCCCCGCTTAATCCGCCTGCGATTATTGCAGCTGCATTTACTATTGTTCCGAGACCTGTCATCTATTCCTCCGGCAAATGTGAATAAATCACGAATATGTTTTTGATGTTTATCTGTCAAATCATAATGATGCATCGGATTGTTCATTATACAATGGCTTTAACTTTCTGACTGCAGATTGACAGGTAGTTACTAATAAGCAGCTGGTAAAATTTTTATCCATCGCGTTATGGGTGCAGAAGAACAGAATGTCTCCAGTTTGTTAGCAATTTATTTTAAGCTGATAGATGTTTTAAAGACAGCTATTTTATAGGGAGAGGTATAGATATAGTGTTTTCTTCAGGATTATGTCTCAAAAAATACGCATTGACTGTGTGATTTATAAAAAAAAATTCATGTTTAAAAGGGTATAAGAATCTACTAAAATTTGAGTTGTCCACAAAGTTATCCATGTTATCCACAAAAAAGTCCACAAAGTACATTAATTTCTGAAATTAATTTCCCATATAACGGTTAATCATTACAACATTTATTAAAACATCATTTTCATATGCGACATAAACCTTTAAACCCTGAATCATTCAGGGGGTATTCTATATGAGACCATGTTAAATAAGACTCATTGATAAATTTGGAGATAAAAATCTGTCTAAATGTTTGGCGGGACAGGAAATTTTTTTTGTTCAGCTTTTTAGATTTGTGGATAACTTCTTTTGTTGACTAAACTTACTCTGGTTTATATAAATGAGCAGGCTATTGGAACTTTTATAACTTTTCAGAAACTGATGGGGAAATTGCTCTCCGCCGCGCCAGAGGCGCGGCGGAGATAAAATACTACCGTTTTTATAGCAGTTACGAAATTTTCTTCTGTAACCAGTTAGCTCCGTCGGGGGCTTTTGAGGGAATTATACCCCGGAGACTCCGTAAATGAATATTTTATTGATAAATAGGTAAGGATATGGAAAACGAAGTTTTATTCACAGTGGAAAATAATATTGCAGTAATTACATTAAACCGGCCTGAGAGACGAAATTCAATTAATAAAAATCTTCTAATAGGTTTGTATAACGGGCTTGAGGAAGTTTCAGGGAATAAAGACATTAAAGCAGCAGTCATTACAGGCAGCGGTAAATCTTTCTGTTCAGGTATTGATCTTTCAGTTATAGGTAAGGAGAATATCTTCGATCCGAGAGGTGACGGGAAAGATCTTCCGGACCTGTTTGCAGTATGTAAAAAGCCGGTTATCGGTGCAGTAAACGGCCATGCAATAACAGGAGGATTCGAAATAGCACTTAATTGCGACTTTCTTATTGCTTCTGAGAATGCCATGTTTGCCGATACTCATGCCAGGGTAGGGATCCATCCGGGTTGGGGGATGACACAGCTTCTACAGCAGGCAGTGGGGCAGAGGATAGCCATGCAGATGTCCATGACATGCCAATTTATGGATGCACAGACAGCTCTTCGTACAGGACTTGTAAATGAGGTTGTATCTCACGATGAGCTTATGCCGCGGGCAATGCAGCTTGCCGGTTTTATATGTGAGGGGAGAGAGGATATGCTTATGACAGTTAAAGAGCTTATTGAATATAGGAACAAGGCTACTCTTGAAGAAGCTTATAAAAATGAAAGAACCGGATTTGTGGCTTTTGTGAAGAAGAATATCCCTTCATTATAGAATCAAAATGTTTCTGTTGCATTCCAGCAGAGATAATTCAGGATATTTGAGTTGCTGCTGCTTATAATTACCTTCTTTTTTTCTATAGCGGAATTGAGATTAAATAGAAACTCCATCCCCAATGAATCAAATCGGCCGGTGAGTCTGTTAAAAATATTTCCAGGCAGAAGGTCGATAAATTTAATGGTTTTAATAAGCACTGATTCATTTTTTAAAATTTCTTTTAAAATACATAAATCGATGTTCAGAAGTATGTTGCAGATAGATGTGTTTATTTCATAGAGCCATGAATTCTCAAAATTAAATGAAGGTATTGATATCAGCAGTGATAGAATCCAGTTGATTGAATCGGTGTCATTCATCGCGGATATATTTTTTTCAATATGGAGTATCGTAAATGTCATCTCCTCTTTTGTTGATGGGCAGGGATTTACATCATTTCTGTATAAATCAAATTTTTCTGCAAATAGTATCAGATCTGAGTGACCATTGCTTATCTCGCTGATTGAGTCCCAGTTCAGTCCTCTGCTGCTGTTGTATTTTAATCCAAGAAGTGCAGCTGATTTAACAAAGCCCGATGTGGAATTTTTAAATGAGTTATAATAAAACTCAATCAGTGATTCATCTTTAAAATAAAGGAGAGTTTTAATTATCTCTTTTTCAAGATTTGTTATACCCTCTGACTCAGATATAAGGACTGGTACCATTGCGGATATATTTTTATTTTTTATTATTACAAGATCATCCGGGTAAAGAGATCTGTTTCTGAGATTTGCTGTATAAATATTCTGATCTGTAAGAGCTTCAAGTGTAAGACTTAATTTCGAATAGAGGTCGTCAATTATATAATCTCTTATATTGGAATTATAGTCGTCGTTTTCTTTGAATTCATAAATTACCTGATCAATAAGCTCAATAAGGTTAATAAATATTTCATCAGTGATGTTAAGATTTCCCGGGGTAATGAAATCACCGAAATCGTCAATAACTCTATCAGCAATAGATTTTAAAGCATCATTTTTTGAAGGGGTTGAAGTTAATATCTGAAAGTAAGTATTAACTGCCTGATTTAGTAAGGTTAAATTATTTTTTTTCATTTGTCTTCATTTGTTTATATTTGTTTATATTTGTACCAAATTGAAGAAATCTCTTAATGGTTTTAATCAGTTTTAAACAGTTAAATGTCTATAATTTTTTTTTATAAGTGATAAAAAAAGATTTGTGATGTTTATTGACTTTAAGTAATATTTTTTGAATTATTTAAAGCAGCGGATTATTTTTAGTGGGGCGTATGCTTTGCATACGCCCGGGATGGGGGACTACGGGGGCGATGCCCCCGTAGTCCCCCATCCCGGGCGCAGCGCGGAGCGCTGTGCCATAAAAAAATATGAAGTCATTATAATCCTTTTTTAAGCAGATATATAGTATCCGGCATGGTAAGATGAAATTAAACAGCGTTATAGAAGATAATTATAATTCTTTTTTAGAATTTAATCAGATGAAAGTTGACCGTTTTCAGCAGCTTTTTGCGAGTACAAATATTAAACGAGTTATAAATTCAATCCCGGCTTTACTTTCGATGAATGATAGAAAAGTTCCCGGTTTTATTGATGAGAAATGTCCTTACGGAGTCTCCGGCTATAGTCCCGATGCAGAAGTTGCAAGGTATATAAAGGGGAGATTCGGTGTTGAGTTTCCTGCTTCAAAAGGTAATAATTTTATTGAGATGCTTGCTGTCATGGGGAGTGTCGGAACGATTGCCTACAATAAAAAATCAGATTTTGATTACTGGGCCTGTGTTGATAAAAGCAGAACCGATGATAAAGGATTGAATCGGTTTTCGAAAAAAGTTGAAGAAGTTCAGAAGTGGGCAGAAAAGGAATCGGGTGTTGAAGTCCATATCTTTATAAATGATGTACATAATCTTAAGCAGAATATTTTCGCCGAGGACGATGATGAGGGATTCGGTTCTACAGTCGGTGCTGTATTGAAAGATGAATTCTTTAGAAGTTCAATTATTGTCGCCGGTAAAACCCCTTTCTGGTGGGTTGTTCCTAAATTTGTTACAGATGATGAGTATGATAAGATTTTTAATCTTATCCCCGATGAGTATAGGGAGGAGAAGTTTGTTGATATAGGGAATCTCTTTAGAATATCAAAAGAGGATTTTCTCGGTGCGGCGCTTTTTCAGCTTATAAAGGCAATCGGTAATCCTTTTAAGTCTATTCTTAAAATAGGTATTCTTGAGTGCTATCTTTTTAGTGATGAAAATACGCTTCTTCTTAGTCAGAGAGTTAAAACAGCAATAATCAGAGGTGAAATCACCGCGACCATACTCGACTCATATCTGCTGATGTTTAATGAAGTTTACAAATATTACGAAGAGGTTTTGAGCGATAAGTCCCTTCTTGTAATTTTAAGACAGAATCTCTATCTTAAAATTGATCCGCAGCTTTCCAAATATGTAGCTCTGAAAGAGAAAAAAAATCTTCCTTATAAAGTTGTTGTTATGTTTAAAGTAACACATGAGTGGGGATGGGGTATCGAAGAGTTAAAAGATATCGATGATTTTGAAAGTTGGGATTATAACCGGATAATTCAGTTCTGGAACTACATTAAAAAATTTATGCTTCTGTCATATCAGAAGATCTCCCGTCAGATGCCCACAATGAATCTTCAGAATAAGATTTCAGAATCTGACTTTAAACTTCTCAGCAGCAAGCTTAAGGCAAATTTTTCCATAGAACCGGATAAGATTGAGAATTTTATTACATTCAAAGATACACCGAATGAACCGTATCTTTATATTGAACCTGAATCGAGAAGCGTAAAAGAGAGCGGCTGGCGTGTATACAAAAAATTAAGGTCTGATAACAGTAAAAATGAAAGAGAGATCGCCATAAAGAGCGAGGATGATCTTGTTAAACTTCTTGCCTGGTGTTCCATCAATCAGGTTTATGAACCGACTTTCAGCAGACTTTATATAGAATCCGGATACAACCATATCAGCAAGAGTCTGATAACTGATCTTCTTAATAAAATTTTTGAAATGTTTAATACGGAAAAAGTTCATCTTGGGAATAAATTTTATCTGCAGAATCCCAGAACATATAAGAATATGATTATCATGAATTTCAGCGACAGTAAAGCTTCAACTATTGCTTCTTTCTATCATCTCTATATGAACACATGGGGAGAGACGTTTTTGAAGCATTATACGAATCCTTCTGATCTGGTAATGATTTTTTCAAAACTGCTGAAAGACGGGCCTCTTAATAACAGAAATTTTGATGAATTCTGTTATTTCGTTTCACCCGAACCTCACAAAAAACTTTATAAACATATTGAGAAAACATTCAGAAACGCCTACGATTTTTTTGTAAGCGGGAAGCAGTATGTTAAGCAGAGATTGCTTATAAGTATAGATAATAATCTCGTCTGTGCTACAAAGGAGGAGACAGAGATATCTGTCGCATCTTTCGGAAGTGATATTGAATTATTGTCCTATGTGTCACAGCGGCCGTTCAGGTATCCTGATAATAGAATTTATTCCGAGGATAATTTCGAACTCTCTTTGATCGATGAGATATATTGTAAAAGACAGAACAGCACGCTTGTAATGGTTCATGAAGAGAAGCCCAAATATATTATGATATATATTGTTGATGAGAATGGGAACCTCTTTACTTATATAAAACGGAAAGGGGAGGGGGAACCTGCTCCCGGTTATTACAGATTTTGTATGAATACACTTTCCAATGTAAGAAAATCCAAATGCACAAAGAATATCAATGAAGATATTCTTTGCTATAAACTTGATGTTGATAAGTTCGGTAAAGTGAACTTTAAAGATGATTCCAGGAATATCAGGCAGCTCGATTCTTTGTATAGTGTATCAGAAAACGGGATTATGTTAGATGTGGGATTAAAGGACGGGAATACATATTATTCGATAAGAAGCGGCGCGGGGAGAACCACTGCTGTAACAATTTCAGGAATTCCGGATAAGCTCAAAGAGCTTGGTAAAAGCAGATCATGTGAAATAATAGATATTAAATTTCACGGTTTTCCTGAAGAGAGAATGGAGATGGGGAGTACAATCTATTTTTATGAAAAGTATAAACTTGAGAAAGTAATAGGATCTATTATCTGACTTAAAGGTGTTTATTTGACTTTAAAAATCCGCCGCGTTATGACGCAGCGGAGAAGATTGGCATCGAGATATTCTAAACGCTGTTATTTTTTAATCTGATGGGAAGTTTTCTCTGAAAAATCTGACCTTTTTCTCTCTATCCATTACCTTTCTATTAAGGGAGCCCTTTTCAAGAGCTACATCGAGAAGTTTTATACTGGTGTCGTCAAGAGGGGTCTCTTGGTCATCTATTTCCGGCGAAATTATAGTATCTTCTATCTTTGTCTTTTGTTCATTTTTAATCGTGCTGAATTTTGCGTCTATCTGATCCTGTGTAAGCATGGGGATGTCGTCATCGTCAGGTATTGTAATCTTTCTTTTTATCGGCGGTGCTGTTTTAACCGGTTCGGATTCCTTAGGCTGTGTTTTCTTTACAGCTTTTTTCGGTTCTGGAATTATCTGTACCGGAGCTTCAATTATCTCTTCTTCTTCACCTGCAATCGCGGCTGTAAATGATTCCGGGGGATTCAGGATCTGCAGATCGAGCATTTTTATTCTCTCGCCAAGAAGAATATTTATCTGTTTTTCGATTGTCATAAATATAGGTGTAGTAAAAGACTTGTCTCTTGCTATGGACTTTTCCAGTTTTCTCAGTTCTTTTATGTCATTATCAATTGTTTCTACCCGTTTAATTACATGTACAACTTTCATATTTGCGACCTCTTAATAGTTTACTGGAATATTTAAATTATATAAAAACATTAATTTATAAGTCAATAAGTTTTTCTTTTGTAATAATGGAGTTTGAGTAACATATGCGAAGCGGTGTGGTACTAGTGCTTAGACCGGATAATTATTAATTAAATAATGACATACTAAGCCGCAAACTCTTGGAACTCACCCCCGACCCCTTTCTTTGGAAAGAAAGAGAGGGGCGCGGCAGTAGCCGGGGGTGAGTTCCAAGAGTTTTAATGAAAATTCATCTGGTTAAAGCACAGGTTTATGGCGAGATACGAGTTTGGAGTTTCAGCAGGAATGTTTGTGAAGAGACTATTTTTATGACATGCATCTGTGTATACGGTTTTATAAGTTTTCACCCGGAGAAGGGCGTTTGTTAAAATTTTTTTTGGTCAGATGTTCTGAATGTTCAGCTTCATCGAGCATTACATTGTATGATTGAAGTATATCTTTATATGTTATTATTCCCGAAAGTGTAGTGCCGTCTTTGTCAGAAACTACTGGTATTATTTCTATTTCGTACTGTTTTATTTTACTTATGGCAAGTGTAAGCGGGTCGTTCTCCCTGACAACCGGCACCTGCGTAATAAGATCATAAGCTATTAGAAGGTCTACCAGATCGTTGTCCATAAGGGTCTGTCTGACATCTTTTAAAGTAATCATTCCGAGAAGTTTATTACCGGCATCAACTACAAAGACATCGCCATATTTTGAATTAATAATGATGCGGAGAAGCTCTTTGAACGGCATCCGGAAATCTACAACATCCATATCTTTTTTCAGTATTACTCCGGCGTTAATTTTGCTTAATATATCGAGTTCTCCTCTTTTTGACATGTCAATATTGTCATTCATTAACGCGATTGTATAAATGTTACCTTTTTTGTAATATATTATTACAAGATAAGATACGATGGACGCCAGCATAAGCGGGAGGATAAACTGGTAGTCGTTTGTAACTTCAAATACAAGAAGTATCGATGTTAGAGGGATGCAGTTAATCCCCGAGAGAACTCCCCCCATTGCTACAAGTGCAAAGGCTGTGGGATCAAGATTTGTACCGAATGTTGAATTCATAATCAAAGCATAACTGAAACCGAGAAGAGCTCCAATACTTAGAGATGGAGCAAATGTCCCTCCGAAAGCGCCTGCTTGAATAAATAGAACAAGAAATACTACTTTAAGGACCAGCAGTATAATCAGAGTCTGCAGCTGTATCTGTCCGGCAAGAACGGAGTTAATAAGATTATATCCGATTCCGAATATCTCATCATAACGTAGAAGCACGAATCCGAAAATTATTGTAATCGGAAGAAGACGTAAAAACGGATTAAATATTTTAAATTTTTCATTAAGTAAGTATCTGAAGCTGTCTGAAAATTTAAAATATAAAAGGGCTGTTAATCCGCATAAAACCGCAAGACCGATATAGAATGGATAGGAATATATATTCCCTGTATCGTAATGTGGTATGGTGAAAACCCGCTCATTCCCCAGGTAGGCACGAGAGAGAATGTCCGCAACGACAGATGAAATTATAAGGGCACTCAGCGCTCTGTTTTTAAGGTCATTCAGCAGAATAACTTCAATGCCGAAGAAAACTCCTGCAATGGGGGCATTGAACGCCGCAGATATAGCCGCTCCAGCGCCTGCAGTTGTGTACATTACCATGTCGTTTTTATTTAGGTTAAGTTTTTGAGACATATATGATCCTATGCCGCTTCCGATCTTTGCCGCAGGACCTTCAGGGCCAAGTGGAGCGCCGGTTCCGATGGAGATAATAGGGGCGAACAGATGAAATATTGTCTCCTTTATCGGGATAAAACCTTTTTTTAGAATGATAGATTTAATTACAGAGACTATACCTTTTTTTGAAGCAGTTTCAGGTTGAAACAGTGTCATGAATGAAGTTATAATACCTCCGAATATCGGAATGAATATTATTGAATAAGCGGGGAGTCCTGAGAAAATACTTAAACTTTGGTCTTCAAAGATATGTCTCATATGCTCAAGAAGATAATGGAATAAAATTGCCCCACCTCCGGCCAGTAGACCTAAAAGAATGGAAAGAAGGATATGAGATATATATCTGAAAATTTCAGATTCGGTGTAGTTCACTCTTAAAGTTTTAAGAAATATTTTAGTAGAATTATGTAAATCTGAGAAAACAAAATTTTTCATTGTTTACCATGTGAAATTATTTGTTTGATAGAGAAAGATTGCGTATTTAAAGCATTTAATGCATGGAATAGTTCACAATCTGTCATTTCGATGAAGCGATAGCGACTGAGAAATCTTATTCTTGCATTAAATTTAATATACCATGGGAAGTCTAATTTAATTTCATTAATTACTATAGTATAAACAAATAT
The DNA here is from genome assembly GCA_038241375.1 of Spirochaetota bacterium. Classification (GTDB taxonomy): domain Bacteria; phylum Spirochaetota; class UBA4802; order UBA4802; family UBA5550; genus WRGT01. The sequence continues at coordinate 1,139 of JBBRFT010000089.1, read as the reverse complement.
CAGGGAAAGACTATTTTTAACAACCAGTTTTTATAAACAAAAAAAAAAGTCATCATTTGTTCATCAATTTCTTAAATAGCGGGGAGCAAATTTACCGGATTGAACATATACTTTATATGACTATCAGCTGAAAAAGTATTTGTTTTTTCAGCTGATACATATTAAATGCGGAATAGTGTTTTAGTGAATTCTGATTTTTACGAAATAATTTGAGGGAAAAATGATAAAGAAAACAGATAATGATTCAAATCTTCAACTGAATGTTCAGCAGCCTCAAATTCCCGAGGTGTATACAAATGCGGTGAAAACAAATATGACACCGTACGAGTTCGAAATAACCATGGGTCTCGGGAGCAATAATTACGAGGGGATCCGTCCTGTTATTAACGTAAGAATGAGCCCGCAGTTTGCCAAGGAATTTTCAGATCTCCTTCAGTATAATGTAAAACTTTTCGAAGAGAAGTTCGGTGAGATAAAAGTTTTTAAACCTGTGGTTAACTGAATTACAATGGTTATTTAACAGTATTCCGGTCGTGTGTATTATTAGTTAAAACAGAGGCATCATATGAAAAATCCTTTTTTGAAAACCGGATATATAGGATTGTCAGTAATTATTATAAGTATTGTTATTATTGCCGTTAATCCGACAAAGGGGGATAAGCTCCCTCGAGGATTTTTCACACCTGTTGTTGCATTTGAATTTATTACAACTGAATCGGAGGTTCGGGATCTTTTTGGAGATGCTCAGTCTGGTTTTCAGGACGAGATGGTTGGGAGGATGAGACGGGGAACATACATAGATTTTATTTATATGTTGGTATATACTTCGTTTCTTCTATATTTTTCGATCGTATGCGGCCGCATAACCGGCGAGAAATGGTTTATCTTCAGCTGTATTATTGCTTTGTTAATTTTCGCAGCAGATTCGGGTGAAAATATTCAGCTTCTGTCCATTATGGATAAACTGAATTCCGGTGCATTTGAAAAGGAGCTTTTGTTTCTGAATTATTTTACATGGGCAAAGTGGGGAGGTTTAAGCGCTCTGTTTATTTCTCTTATCCCTTTCCTCCGGAAAACAGGTGCTTTTGGGAGGATCATATCGATTGTTTCTCTCATTTCTGCTGTAACAGGTTCTGCCG
>JBBRFT010000088.1:0-12293 GCA_038241375.1 Spirochaetota bacterium | reverse complement strand
TGTCGTATGGGCTGGAGTGTTTTATAATCCCTTCACGCGTCTCCCATGTGAGATTAAGCCCCGGAAAACTGCTGTATCTTTTTTCAAGAACTTCTACAACGCGGAGACTTTGTCTGTTGTGCTCAAAACCACCATGGTCTTTAAGAAGCCTGTTCAGTTCCTTCTCTCCAACATGGCCAAATGGTGTATGTCCAAGGTCATGGGCAAGGGCAATACTTTCAGCTAGATCCTCGTTAAGTCTGAGAGCCCGGGAAACAGCTCTTGAAATCTGTGCAACTTCTATTGTATGAGTAAGCCGTGTTCTGTAGTGGTCACCCTCATGATTAATAAAAACCTGGGTTTTATATTCAAGTCTTCTGAACGCGCGTGAATGTATTATCCTTTCCCTGTCCCGCTGATACTCCGTGCGGTACGCGTGGCTCGATTCTGTGTGATCTCTCCCTTTTGTTTCTGATGACCTGGCTGCGTATGATGCAAGGCTTGTCTCTTCCAGATTCTGGAGGAATGCTCTATCTGCGTTTATCATCTCTCTCTTTCCAGCTGTTCTTCGTATGCCTGGACGGCAGTTTTTCTGTTTATGCGTATCTCTTCGTTCGACGAATCTTCTTCAACGCCGCGTGTGAATGCCTGCAGGGATTTTTTATACTCTTTCATCTGGTAATAACTTTTACCCATATTGTTATATGCTTCTGCAGTCATCTTGTTGTCTCTTGATGATTTTATAGACTGATAGAAAGCTTCAACCGCTTTGCTGTGCATCTCTTTACGCGCGTATATTATTCCAAGAGCAAGCAGAGCGTCGGAATCGTCAGGTTTAAGAAGCAGCGCTTTCTGAATCATTTTAACTGATTTGTCCAAACTTTCGTCATCACCACGCTCACCCGAAGAGACGATCGCCTGATTGATCATGGCTTTTCTTGATAGCTCGGTAGATTCACCAGCCTCCGTAACTCTTGAGTATGCCTTCTGAGCATCCTTATAATTTTTATGTTTATGATAAATAGTTCCCAGTTTAAAAAGTGCTTCCTGATTGTCGGGCCATTTGTAGATTATCTCCTGATACTCTTTCTCGGCCTGATCGTTGTACCCCTGCTCATAATAATAATCCGCCATGGCGAGTCGAGCTTTGATGTTGCCCGGATTGATCTGAGTTGCTTTTCTCCATGAGTTTATAGCCATTGCCGGTTTATCGTAATGTTTGTAGGCTATTCCCAGATTGTAGTATGCAAGATCATCGTTATCCCGGACTGCAATGGCCGATTCATATGCTTTGATTGAATCTTCAAATCTTTGAGCATCATCAAGAATGTTCCCCATGTTCAGATATGCGATACGCGCGTTTTCCGTGGCCGGCTGAATCTGCGTTACTTTTCTGTAAGATTCGTATGCTCTTTCCAGATCACCCTTCGCGTAATATATCTCACCTATTCTGGAGAGAATTTTTACATTCCTGCTGGAGGTTTCCATTACTTTGCCGTATGACCTCAGACTCCGGTCATAATCTTTCAGCGCGAAGTACGATTCTCCGATATTTTCAAGAAGCATCATGTCACCCTGGCTTAGTCTTTCAGACTCTTCCAGTTCCTTCAGAGCTTCCGCGTTTTTATTTTGTCTTAAATAGGCAACTGCCAGATTGTATCTCCCCACGGGATCCTGTGGTCGGAGGTGTGTCGCCTGCACAAGATACTTTTCTGCAAGGTCAAACATGTTGCTCTCCAGAAATTCAGCTCCAAGTCGGGAGTATGAGTTGTATGCCACGTCGCCGATTTTATCAGATTCAGCAGCTTTTTTCAGGAATTCCAGCGCGGGAAATCTCTCACCCTTTTTGAAAAGCGCCAGGGCCATGTTGTAGAGAAGGGATGGATTATTGCTGTCAATCTTCAGAGCTTTTTCGTAGTATCTTATTGCTTCATCCCAGTTTGTAAGCTCGTAGTTAATGTTCCCTAGAAGTATAAAAGGGTTTACATCATCGGGGATCAGTTCTGATGATTTTTCGGCGTATTTTACCGCGTTGTTAAAGTCTCTTTTTTTTCTGTAAGTTCGTGCCATGTTAAGGTAAATTTCAGGATTGTTTTCGTCGTAATTTTCAGCACGTTTAAAATAGTTTATAGCATTGTCATACTCACCTTTACGGTCGGCGATAATTCCAAGATAGATAAGAGCTATGGCTTTATCTTTCGGTACGGCGGTGGATTCGACAACATCAGTAAACTCTGTAATTGCATTGGGGATGTAGCCGCTGTTGTAGCTTGCGATGCCTTTCATAAGCTGAGGATTATTGGTCTGGAATGGAGTGAGCAGCTCTTTCCCCTGCATTACTTCACTTCCGGATATAAGCGGGTTCTCTCCGGCTGCGAATTTTGGTTGTTTGTTATAGAAGAAGTTGACCAAGAGAAGAATTGAAATAAGAGAGATTGATGCCAGTCCGAGTATAATTATTATATACTTCTGTTTCACCGACATCGGTTCTTTCTGAGCGGTTTCGATTTGGACAGTTTCAATTTGGTTGATTCTGTTTTTTTCGATCTGAATATCGAATTCGGAGCTATCCTTACGGCTTCTTCCAATCTTCACAAGGTTTATCAACCCTCCCTGAGTTCATGTTTCTTTACAGCATCAAGAATCCCGTTTATAAACTGCCCGGAGTTTTCTCCTCCGAATGTTTTACCCAGATCGATACACTCGTTGATTGTTACAATCGCCGGTATATCTTTTATGAAAAACATTTCGTATATGGCAAGTCTCAGAATAGACTTGTCGATGATGGCTATTCTTTCAAATTTCCAGTTTTTTGAATAATTTGTTATTAGAGTATCGATTCTTTCTATCTCTTTTATTACACCCTGTATAAGCTGTACCGCGAATTTTTCTTCATCTTCGGCTATTTCACCATCGAGCCACTCAAATTCTATTATATTGTCGACAGGTGACTTTGAAACTTCATACATATACAGTCCCTGAAGCGCATGTTCTCTTGCCTTGTGTCTCTGTCCCATTAGTTAATCTGTTTAAAAAGATTAGACATTTCTATTGCAGACATTGCAGCATCAAATCCTTTATTCCCTGATTTGGTACCGGCTCTCTCTACAGCCTGCTCAATTGAATCTGTTGTAAGGACTCCGAATATTACCGGAACCTCTGCTTTAAGACTGAGCTGCCCGACTCCTTTTGTAACTTCAGCGGATACATAATCAAAGTGTGGAGTGGCACCTCTTATAACTGTTCCAAGACAGATTATTGCGTCATATTTTTTTGACTGAACCATACGTGTAGCGGCAGCCGGGATCTCAAAGGCTCCGGGAACCCACATCACAGTGATGTCGTCATCATTGGCGTTATTTCTTTTAAGGCAGTCAACAGCGCCGCCAAGAAGCCTGCTGGTGATAAATTCGTTAAAACGGGCTACCACTATGCCGAACTTAAGCCCTGTTGCATCAAGTTTTCCTTCGATTGTTTTCATATTATTGATCCTTATTTTTCGGTTAAAATTATATTAAAAATCATTAGTAATTCCTTAATTTATATTTAACGCATTTAACGAAAGAAAAAGTACATAATCTGTCATTTCGAAGAAGCGATAGCGACTGAGAAATCTAAGATTTCTCACATGCGTTCGAAATGACAGGGCCTGATTCAATCGTTAACCGTGATAGTGTAAAATAATGAATTATTACTGATAATTTTTACTTACTTTAAGTATTAAAGAGGAAGTTTAAAAGGCGTTATCGTCAAGCTTTTTTTAGGGATCCCAGCACTCCCGAAAAGGTAATGATTTTGCTTTGCCCCCCTTGGGGATGCGGGGGCAAAGTTGAGCCTATTTTATTATTTCCCGCCAGACATAGCTTTCTGAACCATCTCAAAAATAGCTTTCAGCTGCGGGTTTGTTATTGCTTCGCAGAGACTGTCCTGCCAGTTTTCATTGTCGAGTCTGTATCTCATCTGTGATGCGATAGGGTATTTCAGGCAGTATTTAAGGTTTGTAAATGCATGGCCCGGCTGATCCCACCAGTATGTTATTCTTTTTTTAGCTGCTTCCATCAATTCTGCCTCAGGTACTATCTGGTCAACAAAACCCATCTCCTTCCCCTGCTCAAAACTGTGTCTTTCACCATCATACATGATATCACGTACTAATTTGTCGCTGTTAAGACCCGATCTTACAAGTTCCATTTCGGCAATAGTAAGAGAGAGACCGATTTTAGTCTCAGTCATCCCCATTTTTGCTTTAGGATTATCTGTGGCAATTCTGTAATCACAACCCATAGCCACAATAAATCCCCCTGCAGTACAGTGGCCGTTTATAGCGGCGATAACAGGTTTTTTACATGTAAATATTTCATATAGCATCTCTTCTTCAACATTAAAGAAACCGAGAACATCTTCCTTTGTTTTAAAACTTATAAACGTTGGGAGGTCAAAACCTGAACAGAAGAATTTCCCTTCACCTGTAAAGATAAGTCCTTTGAGAGAATCATCCTCATTGACTTTTTTCACTGCATCTCTAATGACATTAAGACAATCAAAAGTCATGGAGTAGGCAGGGGGATTGTCGAATTTGGCAATCATGATATTATCTTCAATTATTTGTTGAACCATAAAGTAACTCCTTTTTTTTTGTTTGGGGCGGATATTATTATACTATCGCCGGTATTGCAAGTATTCAATTACCATGTTGAAACATCTGATTTTTAATCGGTGATAATTGAGTAAATATACCATTTCCTAATAGAGAATAACTTAATTTTTATACAAGAAAAAAACGGATTTTGATATCTTTTATGTGATTTGCGGAGCTGTTTTATGGAGTCTGTTTCGACAGATTAAAATTATTTACTGCGTCTGCAAAAGTGATTTATTTCCCAGCACATACTAAAATGATATTTTTTAGTCAGAAGAACTCATAATGCTTTCACGTTATACACATAATCCGGTTTTATAATATTCATATTTTTAATTTTATCCGATTCTGATTCTTTAAAATTGTTGCATTATACGGTGTTTTTAAATCTTTATAATTTAATTTCCGGTTAATCCGGCAGCAATTTATTTTCGGGGCACAGAGCGAAGCATATGAATCCCCTGATAAAAATCGTTGCAGTTAATCTTGATTTCACAATTACTGAAATATTAATAAGGAGTTCTCAATGATAATGAAAATGGGGGAGGCTGCGGCTTTAGTCACTGCGGTTTCCTGGACCGCCGCTGCTATGATTTTCGAATCTGCAAGCAGTAGAGCCGGGGTTACAGCAGTTAACACGCTTAAGGTTCTCTTCGGAACAGTTTATCTCACAATTCTTGCGTATTTTTTCAGTGATCAGATTATTCCATCGGGGATTCCGCTTAAATCATGGATTTTCATGAGCGCCTCGGGAATTGTGGGATTTGTTATCGGAGATTTTTTTCTTTTTAATTCTTACCTTATGGTCGGATCAAGAATTGCCATGCTCCTTATGGCTGCTTCGGTTCCGATGACGGCGGTTGCTTCATACTTTATATTCGGCGAGATAATCGGCTATTGGGGACTGCTTGGTATTACCGGAACTGTTATAGGTATCGGAATTACTGTTGTTTCCGGGAACAGGAATTCCTCAGTGAATCGTGAGTCGGGGGAGAGTGATTATATTAAAGGTGTAGTTTTCGGCATATTATCAGCTGTGGCCATGGCCGGAGGAACCCTGCTGACGAAGTCGGGTGCCGCTGATATTTCACCTATTGCCGCCACTCAGATAAGAATTTTTGCGGCATTTACCGGTTTTGTTTTAATTGTGGTATTATTCAGTAAAACCGGTGAAGTTATGGACGCATTAAAAGATTTTAAATCCTTTTCGCTCATTGCAGTTGGTTCAGTTTTCGGGCCGTTCATCGGCGTTGGCGCGCTTCTTTACGCTTTACAGCATGCAGAGGCCGGAATTGTTGCGACTATATCATCACTGACTCCGGTTCTCATTATTGCACCATCAATTATTCTGTTAAAAAAGCGCATATCCTATACCGAAATTGCAGGTGCATTTATTGCCGTGGGGAGTGTATCATTACTGTTTATGCACTGATCTTTTTAAATTTTATTCATTCTTTTGAATTTCGGGCTATTACCTGTATCTCTTCAATTTTTCCTGCAACATCAAGTCCTGCATTACGCCCGGTATCTTTAAAGATTGTTTTTCCGCTTTTTGAATCTGTAAGATTAACGCTGATCTCTGCAGTCATGCTTTCGTCTATTCTTCCGTCCATAAATCCCTGAATCGGCGAGGCCAGAGTTGTTGAGTGACTTCTTTTTGCATTTATCTCAATGCGGTGGCTGCTGTTTTCAAATACTAGTTCGACTTTTGTTTTATCAATAAAACATTTTCTTAACCGTGTTCTGTTGTATGTTGTGAATTTAATCAGCCGGTCATGAATCCATAGCGCAGCGATAAAACCGGTGAATGAATTCCGTATCCATGGAATTTTTGCCACAGATGCGAAGAGAGAAACTCCTTGCTCGCTAAAATGGTTGCACTGCATCCATGTGTAAGCATCGGGGAAAGAACTGCCCCAGTCTTTCTCTATATATCCGCGACCGTCATTGAATTTAATAATCTCTCCATCTACTTCAAGAATCCCGTTTACGCGATGATCCATACTGACCATACCATGGTAGCATTCCATAAAAGGTGCAAATGAATATGGTCCCATAATTCCGGGGGAGTACCATTTCTTCGGCCATTTTACATTTTCCGAGAAGTACAGTTCCCCTTTTACTTCCGGTAGATTGAGCATAATTTTATTCTCTGAAAAAAAATTATCCAGAATCCGTAGTTCAAATTTACCCGATGCAGGAACAAAATCAGAAGGGTCGAATCGCCGGTATATAGAAGTTGCTTTTTTACCGTTTAATACCTGTATAAATCCCTGACGGTTACCATTTTCATCCATGGCAATCCCGGGAATAAATGCGAAGGCTTTTTTTTCTGTATGATCAACCACCTTGAAGTACCATCCTTCAAAATAGCTTTTTGTTTCTCCCCATCCGTGATACTGTTCGGGATTAAAGAATGCTTTAATTTTTTTCATCAAATATCTGCCCCTTTCTGTTCTGAAATTCATTCATTGTTCTATTTGATTTTGAAAAACCTTGAAATGAACTGCACCAAAAAAGAATCATTTCTATAGACTATTAAATAGTATCTTTTGAAATCAGAGTCAACAAGATATTTTTTCAGTGGGTGATAGCGGGATACAAATAAACTGGCCACCTGATTGAAATTCAGGCGGTCAGTTGCAAAACTGGAATTAATCCATTCTATTGAATCAATCCTTTAATCCTCATACCTTCAATAATAATCCTTGCGACCTGCTCAACAGAATGCTCGGCATCATTGATCAAAAGATGATAGTTGTGTGGGTCTGCCACATCAAATTTGAGATACTCCTTCAGAAACGTATCACGCTGTTTTGTTTTTTCAGCAATGAGTTTACCCGCATCCTGCTTTGAGATATTCATTTTTTTAACTAGTTCGCCAGTTCTCCAGCTTAGAGGAGCTACAAGCCGCACGTTATATCCATTTTTAATGGAGCGCGTGATAATGCTTGATCCTCGCCCTACGATAACTACATTTCCGTTTAGCGCAAGAAGTGCTATAGTTTCGGCAAGTTTTTTATGAACAGAAACCTGTGTGGGAAATGAGCTGAATGATGTCTGCAGCAGATTTGTTAATCCGCTTCTTGCAGTTCCGGTCAGAGTTTCGGCTAAACTCTGTGAGAGGCCAAGGTCATCCATAACTTTATCGAGAAGCTGTCTGTTATATCCTGCCCATTCCGGAGTCTGCTTCATCTCATTGTTCAAAATCTCTACAAGCTTTTTGGTTACTTCATATCCGCCGCATCCGTATTCTCTTGATATGGTTATAAAAGGGAGACGATTTTCTTTCTCCGGTGCAGTAAGATGCTCTTTCTGTTTCTTCCAGTAGGTTACCTGTGCGTTTATATATTTTTCCATTGATAATGTCATAAATACCCCCTATTTCCTGGATAATTTAATCTTTATTATATGTAATTATAATACTAAAAATAAAAATTTTTTCAATAGGTTATTCAAACATTTTTAGAAAAATTAGAATGTTATCTGAGATTTTTTCAATGAATGAATGGTTTGTTTAAATCAGAAATTTAAAACCCCCTTTATCAAGGGGGATGTTGAACGAAGCGAAACGGGGGGATTTCATGTTTATGGCTGATAAGTTATTTATAACACAACACTTTACATCTTTAATCATTGGCTCTGATACGGATTAATATATTGACATTTTGTTGTATATTTATTTTATATACCTTACTTGTAAGGTATAGGTGCAAAATGTCAGTTAAACATATAATACTCGGTTCTCTTATGAGCGGACCGGCTCACGGATATTCTCTCCGCTCTGCACATGCGTTAAAAGTTATGGAGGAGTTCGGAATCAATGACGGGCAGCTCTATCCTCTGCTGAAAAAAATGACTGCGGAAGGGCTTGTTGAGAAAGAGATTGAATACAGGGATGACGGCCCGAACAGGCATAATTATAATATTACACCAGCAGGAAGAGTTGAATTTATTGCCTGGCTGAAAGGTACAGATGAAGAGGAGAGGGGATTCAGGTATGAGATGATTCGCAAGGATGGTTTTCTCAATAAGTGCATGTATTTCGGATTTCTTGAAGCGGATTTTTCTGCTGAAAAAGTTATCAGGCAGATCCTTGAAACAGAGTTAACAATAGATGATTTTACAAAAGCGTATGAAGATATGAAAAGCCGCAATTTTGACTCTCTCCACCTTATGATAGTCAGGTATTGCATAATGAGTCAGGAGACCAGACTAAGGTGGCTTATAGAACTTAAAGAAGAATTAAAAACCGGATCGGGATCAATCAGAAAAAAGAAAGTAAAGTAGAATAATGGGGGTTTCAATGGGGACATTGCATAAAACCGGATGTGTGTTGTGCGCACAGAACTGCGGACTTGAAGTTGAGGTTGAGGATAACCGGATTGTAAAAGTAAAAGGGGATAAGGATAATCCGAGAAGTAAGGGATATGTATGCCGTAAAGGATTAAATATTGCATATCATCAGCATCATGAAGATCGGCTGAAGTATCCCCTCAAACGTACTGAGAATGGCTTTGAGCGCATTTCTTGGGAGCAGGCGATTGAGGAGATTGCCGCAAAGCTGAAAGATATAGTAGAAAAGAACGGTCCCAGGTCGTATGCTTATATGGGTGGAGGGGGACAGGGGTGTCACTTCGAGGCCGCGTCTGGTGTAACTCTTATGAGGGCGATCGGTTCAAAATATCACTATAATGCGCTGGCTCAGGAGCTTACAGGGCAGTTCTGGGCTCATGGACGGGCCACTGGAAAACAGTTTAAGTTCTGTATCCCCGATGAACACAATTGCGATATGATGGTTGGAATAGGCTGGAATGGAGTGGTGTCGCACCAGATCCCCCGGGCGCCTCTGTTCCTTCGTGAGTTTGCAAAAGATCCTGATAAGCTCCTTGTAATAATTGATCCGCGTAAATCGGAAACGGCTGAGATTGCAGATATACACCTTGCGGTAAAACCGGGAACAGACGCCCTGCTTACAAAAGCAATGATCTCTATTGTAATCGAAGAGGGCTGGACCGATGATGACTATATCAGTGACCGTGTATCGGGTTATGACGAGATTAAAAGCTGGTTCACCGGATTTGACTCAAAATCAGCAGTGGAATTCTGCGGGCTCGATTATGAACAGGTGAGAGAAGTCTGCCATCAGCTAAGATTGAGGAGAGCCTGTTACCACCCCGATCTTGGTGTTTACATGAACAGACACAGTACGCTTACATCCTATCTTGAAATAATACTTTTTACAATAACCGGTAATATGTGTGTAACCGGCGGCAACGTAATCCCGGGTATGCTAATGCCTATATGCGGACACTCTGATGAGCGTGACCCTAAGACATGGCGTACTCTTGAAACCGGTTTTCCCGCTCTTGCCGGAGCTTTCCCTCCAAATGCCATGCCCGAGGAGATCTTAAACGACAGGCCGGACAGGCTGCGTGCGGTTATGTGCTGTCAGTCTAATCCTCTTAGATCCTTTGCGGACACAACAGCCTACGAGGAAGCTTTTTCAAAACTTGAACTGCTTGTAGTCTGCGAGCTTGCAATGACAGAAACTGCAAAATTCGCACATTATATTCTCCCCTCAAAATCGGGATATGAATCATGGGACGGTACGTTTTTCCCTATGACCTGGCCCGGTATATATTTTCAGATGCGGCGTCCGGTAGTGGAGCCCGAAGGTGAGCAGATTGAGCTTGGTGAAATCCATATGCGCATAGCGGATAAAATGGGCTTTATTCCGGAGATACCGGAATCTCTCTATGCTGCCGCGAAGGAGAACAGACTTAAGTTTGGAATGGAACTGATGAATTACGGGAAAGAGAATCCTGCGGCTCTTAAAGCTATGCCTTTTATTGTTGCAAAAACACTTGGTAAAGAACTGGGGTCGGGCAATCTTGCAAATTTATGGGCCATGCTTATGACCGCGCCGGGGGGCTTTAAAAAATCCGCAGTGCGTGGAGGTTTTAATAAGGGACCGCTTATGGGTGAAGAGATATTTAAGGCTATACTCTATCACCCTGAAGGACTTTGGATTGGAGAGTCGGATACTGAAGATAATTTCAGCGAACTCAGTACTGAAGATAAAAAATTGAATGTATATATTCCTGAAATGAAAGAGTGGCTTTTTGAAATTGAAACAGATAGAGAAAGAAAAGAACTTGAGCATGAGTCGGGATTCCCTTTTATTCTCTCTTCCGGACGGCACATTCAGTATAATGCCAATACTAATATGAGGAATCCTGCATGGAACGAGGGGAAACGCGCCTGCACCTGTATCATGAATCCGGCAGACGCGGAGAGCCTCGGGCTTAAAGATGGCGAAATGGTAAGAGTCTCAACCGAAGCCGGATCAGTAGAGGTTGAACTTGAAGTAACGGATCAGACATGCAGAAGATATGTAATGATACCTCACGGTTTTGGACTGGAATTTCAGGGTAAGGTATACGGGGCAAATGCGAACAGGCTGGCAAAGAACACTCACCGTGACAGGTTTGCCGGGACTCCCTTTCACCGGTACATCCCCTGCAGAATAGAACCGGTTAAATAGTTGAGGAATTTATGAATATGAAAAATGAAAACAGCCGCACCGGGGATATCTCCTGCGTGACAAGAGATTTTACCGTACAGGTTTACGATCTGGATATGAACTACTCATCTACAATGCCGGTGATATGCAACTATCTCCAGGAGACGGGAATAACACATGGTATGATGATCACTGCAGACGCGGGGATTGCTTCGGATGATATGGTCTTTGTACTTACACGGCTTCATGTTAAGATGGAGCGGTACCCGCAGTGGAAAGAGAGAGTCTCCGTCAGATCATGGCTCTCTCCCGTGAAGGACAGATATGTTATCCGGAATTTTGAAGTCCAAGCTAAAGATGGAGAGATTATCGGCCGCGGAATAAATTCTGCAGTGGCATTTGATATGAAGAACAGAACCGGGGGAGTCATCGCCGGGGATGTATCGAGAGTACAGACACTCGATGCTGAATTCGCTCTGCCTCATACCTTTGAGAAGCTCCTGCCTGTTACATCCGGTGAGTATCAGAACAATATAGATGTCCGGTATTTTGACTGCGATCTGTATCACCATGTGAACAATGTAAAATATATTCAGTGGTGTATTGAAACTTTTCCGGTTGAGTTTATCCGGTCACATAAACTTTATGAAATCGATATCAATTTCAGAGCAGAGGGGAACATCGGCGATAAGCTTGTTGTGAAGACAGAAACCGGTTCAGAAGCTGGAATATTTAATCATTCGATAACAGACGTAAGCGGTGAAAAAGAACTGGTGAGGATGAAGGGTATCTGGGAAAAATAAAAAAACGCGGTGAATATCACCGCGTTTTTTTTATTAGTGAACTGTATTATAGTCCTTGATCAGGTATCCGCAACAGCATATTGAATCTCAGAAATACCCTGAATATGCTGTAAGCGGAAAATTTTACCCTTTATCAGTTTTTTGCAATTTGGTGCGCCGCACTGGCATTCGAAAGAACGGTAAAGTTCGTCCTCTGTTGTTTCATAATCCATTGTGATAAAATCGCCCGGTTTAACATCTTTTATGGCTGTAAAAGTCTGAGTTGACATATCGCAATACATGTTAGGATCGCAGCTATGAAGTACTTTCCCCATAAAGAAGGGATCATGGAGATGATATCCTGGCT
>JBBRFT010000087.1:0-12372 GCA_038241375.1 Spirochaetota bacterium | reverse complement strand
GATCTCATTGTTTTCCGGGGAGTGATCTTTTATTTTATCTTTTTCGAGATCATCTTCTTTCATCTCGCGAAACTTATTGAGTTCTTTAAGAGTGTTTAACCTTTCTTCTGTCAGCTCCTCAAAGCGTTCTTTGAGATTGCTGAATTCATGCTGTAGGTTCGAAAATTCGGCATAATCATCAAGGTCGAACTTATCATCAGGTTTAGACTTCAGTGTTTCGATATCATTTTTAAGAGTTCCAAGTTCTTTTGATATCTGTCCGGAAAGCTTTTCTATTATTTCATCAGTGTTGATAAAACTTTTCTCCGGCATTCCTATGTTTATTGTCTGTGGTACGGGTCCGTCAATTCTCAGGCGGAGCTCTCCTCCTGTCTGCTGTTGCCCTGTCGCAGCTGAATCCACTTTCTTTTTAAAATCTGCATCTCTTCTGTGTCTAAAATGGTTGAGATAGTTTATATTACTTTCAATTTTACTCCGGACATCACTATCAAGTATCCGTTCTTTCACACCCTTAAAAAGAGAGACTGCAGTTTCAATGTCTCCGCGTTTGGCATAAATTTCGGAATTTATAAGTGCCCTCTTATATAGTTTAAATCTAGACCCATCGGCAATAATATCATTAGCTGGGAAGGGGAGCTGTATCTGTCCTGATAAATCCTCTCTATCGTATGGGCTTTCACCCGGGAAGTCTGTGCCGGCTCTTTCTGCTGGAAACTCTTTCTCTATTGCCCTGTCGGCGGAACGTCTTCTTAAAATTTTTTCAGGTTCATCAATCTGTTCTTTTTCAAGACCAGGTTTACTGACTATTACCGGTTCTGTTTTATTGCTGAGAACAGCCCATGCGAGTATCAGCAGTATTGTAATGAGGATTATTATCAGGATAATATTCATATTTTCAGTTTGTAACCTTAACTCTTTATATCATCTTCGGTACAATATAGTATTTTTCCAGTATTTTAACTATTTATTTTGAGTAATATCGTCTGGTAAAAATACACATTTTTTTAATTAATAATAGACACAATAGATAATATTATAAAATTTTGCAAAGACAATATCTGTAATATGAAAGTCTTTAAAAAAATTATAAATTACAAGAGGGTGAATTAAATGACACAAAAAATAAACAAAGATATGACTTTCGGTGAATTGCTCCAGATATCTCCCGAAGCTGCTCCTATTCTTGGAAACTACGGTCTTCACTGCATAGGCTGCCATTTAAGCGTTTCAGAGACTATTGAACAGGGGATGAAAGCGCACGGTATGGATAGTGCGGCAGTTGAAAAACTCATAAATGAACTGAATCAAAAAGCCGGAGCTTAATTTACTAAAGCTGCTTTAATTATCTCTCTCTTTAAGGTCACATTTATGCCTGTAAGAGATAGAAAGTATTAGTAAATCAATCCGCAGTCCTTTGAAAAGTAAATCATCCTGCAATGTCCCGCACCCCCGGCGGGGGACTTCAAACTCGTGGTGTAAATTATAATTCGGTGCAATATAGTCTTTAAGCCCCCTTCCGGGGGGTTTGGGGGGCTGTTGTGAAACTTTAAGCTCTTAACTTAAGGACATTGCCCCGGCGGGGGCAAGGGAATATTGATAAAAACAAATTGTTTTAATAAAATTAATGAAGAATTTTTTGCTCAAGTCCCCCTCCGGGGGATATAGGGGGCTGTGCAAAAAGATGTGTGTAATGATAGTTCATTAAATACCGTCAAAAGCCTTATCTATCAGTTCCTTATCAGGAGCTTTGGTGAACATACTGACCACTGGTATTACAAAAAATGGAACAATCATCGCAATTGATGATGCTATGGGTGAATTCGCAGGGCCCAATACGAAAAACAGAGTAATGGCGGTTGTAAGTCCTGTAATCATACCTGCAGCTGCTCCGGCAAGAGTTGTCCTTTTCCAGTATAAACCGTAAATATACGCGGCCATAAAAGTTCCGGCAACAGCTCCCCATGAAAGCGACATCAATGTTATAATGATAGCAAATTCATATCGCGCGATGAAGAAAGATATAATAATAAAAAGTGTACTTAGAAATCTCATCATTATCAGTGAATTGTCTGTTGAAACACTTGTGTTAACATGTCCCTTATAAAGGTCAATTGCTATAGCTGATGATGATACAAGAACCAGTGATGAGAGAGTTGACATCGATGCCGATAAAACAAGAAGCAGAATAAGGGCCATGAGTTTTTCCGGTAAATGCTGAGTCAGCAGGTCCGGTACAATTCTGTCAAATGCAGGAGCTCCGTTAACCATAGGGAGCTTATCGAGAAAGATATGAGACATTGAACCAGTGAAATAAGCCGCAAAACCAATAATCAGAGCGAAGAAAAAAGTCGCAATCGCTGCTTTAGTTATAACCTGTTCATTTTTGACCGAATAGAACTTCTGAACCATCTGGGGCAGACCCCATGTGCCGAATGATGTCATAAATACAAGACTTATAAGAAGAAGTGTCGGAGGCCTTTTGCCCAGCGGTACATGAAGAAGATGATTCATGTTTATTTTATCAATTACTTCACTTAATCCCCCACCTTTAGAAATAAGAATGGAAACCATAGCGATGGAACCGATTATCATTATAAATCCCTGAAGAAAATCGGTAAGTGTAATTGCAAAGTATCCTCCAAGAACAAGATATATTCCTGTTATCCCGATCATAATCAGCAGGGCAAGATCAAAAGATATGTGAAAGTTTGCTTCGAAAAGGTGACCAAGTCCTTTGAAAACAGATGCAGAATAAGGGAGAAGAAAAATGAAGATTACTATAGCCGAGAATATTTTTGTGTATTTCCCGTTATATCTCTCCTGAAGAAATTCCGGCATTGTCATAGCGTCAAGATTCATTGTCATTCGTCTTGTTCTTCTTGCAAGAATCATCCATGCCATGAAAGCTCCGAAAAATGCATTTCCTGCTACGATCCACATAGTCTGCAGTCCGAATACCCATCCCAGTTTCCCTGCAAAACCTATGAATGCAACCGCAGAGAAATATGTCGTACCGTAGGCCATTGCTGATACCCATGGTCCGATCGATCTCCCTCCAAGGAAGAAATCGTTAAGGGAAGTGGTTTTTTTCATCCCCCATATACCGATACCGATCATTATGGTAAAAAAAACAATCAGCAGTATTATTGAAAAAGACATCTGTCACCTCATTATATTTTATTTTATGCTGTTCAGTTTAATTATAAAAAGCGGCAGGTGAAGTCTGTCTCAGGCATAATTTACGCCAGGATAAACAGGAACTTCGCCGTTTTATGTTGTTAGAACGATAACTGATTTTTTTACAGAAATTATTGATTCATCATCAACAGAATTTTCAATATCACTTACAAAGATGTCCTCTCCGGTTCCGCCGCGTGTATCGATTGAAATTTTCCACTGTTTACCCGATGGTGACCCCGGGATCCTGAAAGTCATATCCTCATCAGATGCATTGAATATCATAAAAAAATCTGAATCTCTGCTGTATGATGATTCTTCTGCATACTGCCCGTTTATAAGGAGAGCAATATACGGTTTTTCGCTGTCCCACTCCGGTAATAATATTTCTGTTCCATGCCATGAAATATCAGGTGTTGAGTAGTTGTCACCCTTTGTTCCGGTAAAGAAAACAGTAGATCTGAGTATAGGGTGTTTTTTTCTGAATTCAATCATTTTTTTGGTAAACTCAAAAATCTCGCTATTGTTGTTTAAAAAATCCCAGTTAACCCAGGATATTTCGTTATCTTGGCAATAGGAGTTATTGTTCCCTTTTTGTGTTCTTCTGAATTCATCACCGGATAAAATCATGGGAACTCCAAGAGAGAGGAATAGTGTTGCAATAAGATTTTTTATCATCCGTATTCTTAATTTTTCAATTTCGGTGGGAGCTTCGAGCCCCTCTATGCCGCAGTTGAAACTGTAGTTATTGTTCTCTCCATCACGGTTGTCCTCACCGTTTTCAATATTCTGTTTATTGTTGAAACTCACCAGGTCGTTTAAAGTGAAACCGTCGTGACATGTGATAAAATTAATACTTCTGCATGGTGATGTGGAGTTGTATAAATCTGAGCTTCCTGTAATACGCGTGGCAAAAGCTCCCTTGGTGTCTTTATCTCCCCGCCAGAAACTTCTGACATCATCTCTATATCTTCCATTCCATTCAGCCCATCTTCCCGGAAATTTACCTACCTGATAAGCTCCTCCGGCATCCCAGGCCTCAGCTATTATTTTCGCGTTTCTTAAAATAGGATCCTCTTCAATCCATTCTATGAGAGGGGGGTTGCTTAGCATTTCACCCTTCTGATCACGCCCCAGAATAGAAGCAAGATCAAACCTGAATCCGTCAACATCCATCTCTATAAACCAGTACCGCAGTGAGTCTACAATCATCTGTCTTACATGGGGATGATTACAGTTGACAGTATTTCCGCAGCCGGAAAAGTTCTTGTACTGAGATTTATCGTTATCGAGTATGTAATAAATTGAATTGTCAATGCCTCGAAATGATAAGGTGGGCCCCCTGTAGTCACCTTCGTGAGTATGGTTGAAAACAACATCAAGAATTACTTCTATACCGGCATTGTTAAACTGACGCACCATATCTCTGAATTCCTGAACCTGGTCGCCCGTTCTCCCCCCTGATGAATAACTGGATTTAGGAGCGAAAAATGCGATTGTACTGTATCCCCAGAAGTTTTTGAGTTTTTCACCTGTAACGGGATTTGTATTTATATTTTCGTATTCATCGAACTCATGTATCGGCAAAAGCTCAACGGCGTTAATTCCCAGTTCTTTCAGATATGGTATTTTTTCTGTCAGTCCTTTGAATGTGCCTGCTGATGAAACTCCCGAGGTCTTATCAGCTGTAAATCCCTTTACGTGGAGTTCATATATAACCAGATCATTTTCAGGTATTCTTATAGGTCTTTTCCTTATTTCATTTCTGCCGTTTACAACGATACTTCTCGGGACATAATGAATACTCTCTTCCGTGGAGAATGATGATGCTTCATGGGTATCGTTAAGTAATATACCTGTTGCTTTAGTCAGGTCCCATTTGAAGTTGCCGGTTAATGCCCGCGCGTAGGGATCGATAAGGAGTTTATGCTTATTGAATCTGTGCCCCTTCGATGGAGAGTATTCCCCAGCTATTTTGTATCCGTAAATCTGACCTTCACCGATCCCCTCAATCCATATATGCCATATATCACCGGTTTTATTGAATACCGGATCAAAATTAAACACTGCATATTCCGAAAATTGTTCAGCAGAATCAAAAAGAATCAGTTTTACTGATGAAGCATATCTGCTGAAAATTGTAAACTGTATTCCGTTATTCATTATGTTGGCACCGAAGGGGTGAGGCATTCCTGGTGCAGTTTTCATATTTTCAAATTTATTCATCGTTCACTGTTGCTTTAACTGTAATCTTAATAACTTTATTATCCGGATCATTTGTGTATATATAAATAGTTTTTACTGTCTCTCCCTGTCTCATATCTGTGTGAAGTTCTACCTCAAGTTGTCCGCTGCCGCCGGCAGGGATCTCCTTTTCCGAAAGGAGTGTTCCGGTGCAGCCTCAGCCAGCTTTTATCCGATCAATAATAAGAGGGGAACTCCCGGAGTTTTTGAAAATAAATGTGTGTTTCATCGAAGATTCTTTCTTCATCACTCCAAAATCGTAAACTGTCTCCTGGAAATGCACTTTAGGTTTAGCTTCACAGTATAAAACCGGAAGCAGTAAAAAAAATATTAGGCAGATGATATTATTTCTCATATTAAAATCCTTTTATTATTATTAACGTCGTTCGAGTATTATTAATACGCTGGTGCAGGAGGACTGAAGCTGTTTGTATCTCCTGACGTTTAATTCCCCCGGGGAATTAAAATTTTATAAGTAATAAACCCCGAAATTTCTTGTAATAGAAAAGATTTATTATCTCTGCTGCCAAAAGCGCCGAAGATATTTAATCTTCTATATTTATTGATTTCAGAATATATAGATTTATGTTTATACTGATTAAAATATCAAGTCAATTATTTAATAGTGTATAATAACTGAATAATGAAGCCCCGGAACAGCTATTCGTGAGTTTTAATAAAATTTGATTTTTTTCTAATTCATAAAAAAAAATAGTAATGCATTTGCGATCACTGCCGATAAGTTAAGTGATTGATAATAAATTACACTCCTACATGTAATTTTACCAGGTTAAAGGCTTTTGCGGATTGCGCTATCCGCAAAAGCCTTTTTACTATGCAGATTTTATTATATTTAATATCTGCAGATCTTTTCTGTTCTAGAAGCTATGCTGATAATGATTTCTTTTTTTTGAATTTCAGAATTTGTATTCTTGAAAATATTGTTCTTGATATATCATTCATTGTATGTGTTAATCTGCTGTATATAAGCGTAATAATATGATATTTGTAATAAATGAACAGAACCCTCAGCTCAGGCTGATTAATAAAACTATAGAGATCCTTAAAGAGGGTGGTGTTATAGTTTTCCCCACAGATACAGTTTACGCCTACGGATGTGATATAAAAGATAAACGCGCAATAGAAAGAATTTACCGTTTGAAGAAAATGGAAAAACATAAACCTTTGAGTTTTATCTTTACTTCAATTTCAGATATTAATGATTATGCCCGAAATATATCCGATGATGCCTATAAAATAATGAAAAAAGCTCTTCCGGGGCCGTATACTTTTATTTTCAAAGCATCCAAGCTTGTCCCCAGAGTTGTCGTTACAAATCAGAAAACTGTTGGTGTAAGAATACCGGATAATAATATTGCTATTGAAATTGTTAAAGGTCTGGGAAGACCACTTCTTGCTACAAGCGTAAGTAATCCCGATGGTAATTATATTGTTGAGCCGAAAGATCTGGAGAAAATTTACCGTAATGAAGTGGACCTTGTTATTGACTGCGGCCCTAAAATATCTTCACCCTCAACTGTAGTTGACATGAGCGAAGATACGTTTCGTGTTATAAGAGAGGGGAAAGGAGAAATATTCTTTACATGAGAAGCACAATCTATTCTTCTGTATTTAAATAGTCTTCATCAATTTAAAGCAATGTGAATGGGATTATTTTAAAAATTCCCGGTTGATGTTTATCTGAATAAGCATCTTTTTGTTTAACCGGTATGTTATTAATGATTTTACAATTATTGAGAGGTTTAAAATGTCAGAAGGATTACTGAGTTTCATGAAAGTGGTCAAAGCAATTGTTTTATTTATCGGTCTTGGTGCCGGTGTTGCTTTTATTTTTTATAATTTAAAGAGACGTGATCTTTTCGGCGGCTATATAGGTGGACTTGTTGTAGGTGTAATCGGGGCTCTAATTGGCGGGTTTGTTCTTGATAGCATATTCTATGATAAAATTGTATCTATTCTCGAATATCTTTCAAGAGGTGTGGGAGTTAATCTTATCGCGGGTTTTATAGGGGCTTATGTTGCTCTATATATAATGAATAGATTAAATCATAATAGAGAAAGAAAAAAGTATTAAAATAAGTTATGAATAAAAATACCGGTATCTGTTTTATTATTACTGCCTTTCTGTTGTTTTCATCTGCGGGAGATTGTTTTGCCGGTGTCCGAAGAATGCTCGGGCCGAATATTACAATGTCATGGGCTTCTTCGTATCTTGAAATTCAGTCAGGTTCGATCACTGTTCAGGACAATACCAATTGGGATTACGCCACTGCTCCAGGCTGGTTTTTCGATTATCTTATGACACCCTATATTTCCATTAGAACTAACTGGTTTTTTTATCCTACTTCACTTAATAATAATATCAAAGATTTTAATAAAACTAATGGTCAGATATATTTTCATGAAATGGGAATTTCCGTGTTGAGACATTTTAATCTTAAACCGCTTAATCCATGGTTAGGGGCGGGTCCTTTTCTGCAGTTTGCGACATTTGATGATGTTAATTCTTATATAGTTCATGCTGTGATATCTGTCGGTTTTGACTACGAAATAGCCGATGATGTATTTTTTTGTCCTGAACTCATGGGTGGGCTGGGGGCCAGAATTATCAGCAAAAACGATAGTGAGAATGTTCAGATAGATGTCCCCACGGGGAGAGGGTTTTCAAGCAGCGGTTTTATCGTTTTTCTAAAAATGGGTGTAGGTAAAGTTTTTTAAAATAAAACTTAAATTCAAGCGGTGAATATGAAAAGAGAGTTATTCGTATTAGTTTCAATTATAAGTATAATAATGCTGACTTCGTGTGTAAGTAATCCTGCATATATCAATAAATATGCAATAGATATAAAAAATTCAAAAATTGCAGTTCTCCCTTTTCGCGATTATAGTATTATTGATGGAAATAATTCCGGTGAACTTGTGAGAAGTACCTTCGAGCAGAAACTTTTACTTAAAGGATTCAGTGTGATTGAGATTGAGAAAATTTCATCCACTGTTGATTATTCGTTTTTAAATAAGAATGAGTATCCCGGTAGCTGGATTATCAAAACCGGTAATCAACTTGGCGTTGATTATATGATATACGGTTCGGTTAATGATTACAGGGTTTACCAGAATTTAACATCTTTTTTGTACATATTTTCCTGGCTTGAGGTAACAACATCAGTGGGCGTAACTGCCAGAATGGTCTCATGTAAGACAGGCGAGGTAGTCTGGTATGGTTCATATTCGAAATCATCATATACTCTTAACGATGCGGCATCTGAAGTTGTTTATGCTCTTATCCGGACTATAAAGCGTAATCCGGTAAAATCAGAATAACATTTTAAAATAATGAATTTATTAAAAAATCCCGCTGAAGGCGGGATTTTTTTAATTATGATAATATCTGTTTATTGTTGAATGTGATTATGCGGCAAACATATCAACAGATTTTACTTCAGAAATTGGAATACTCTGGCGGTTATGGTAATTATCCATTGTGACAATCATATCATCAATTATCTCGCGATTCTTATATAATTCAACCTCTGTACCATCAGTCAATACTACTACTATGTCCAGGCCTTTTATATCAAGATACTTCTCAAGCAACTCCCTGAATGATTTACTTTTTACTTTTGTTTCTTTCATTAATCCGCTCCGATGATAGGTTATGTCACATATACTTTATCGGCAATAATGATTTTTACATAATAATTTTTTTATAGTGGAAGCTGAATAGTCGAAAAAATATGACAGGTATATGAGAGTTGTAATTTTTGTAGCACAAAATAAAATTTTAGAGTTGACAGATGTTATATATATAATAATTGTAACACGAAAATAATTGAATTCCTTTGCGGCTTAAATTAAATTGAAAAGAGGTATTGTTATGCATATGGCGGATGCTTTAATCTCTCCCGCAGTTGGAGGCTCGATGATTGCTGTTACAGGTGGTTTGATTGCTTATTCATCAAAAAAACTGAAAGAGAGTCTTGATGATAAGATTATTCCTCTAATGGGCGTTCTCGGCGCATTTATTTTTGCTGCGCAGATGATTAATTTTACTATTCCCGCAACCGGATCGAGCGGGCATATCGGTGGAGGTATGCTTCTGGCGATACTTCTTGGTCCTTATGCTGCATTTATTTCAATAGCTTCTGTCCTTATAATTCAGGCGTTTTTTTTCGCGGATGGGGGTTTGCTCGCCCTTGGATGCAATATTTTTAACTTGGGATTATTTCCATGTTTTATATGTTATCCGTTTATTTATAAAAAAATTGCGGGAACCGCTATTGATCGTAAAAAAATATTTATTGCATCGACTCTTGCTGTTGTTGTCGGTCTACAGCTTGGGGCATTTTCAGTTGTTCTTCAGACAACCGCTTCAGGTATTTCTTCGCTTCCATTCAGTACTTTTTTAATGCTTATGCAACCGATACATCTTGCAATCGGACTTGTAGAGGGGTTTGCAACTTCAGCCGTAGTAGTGTTTATTTACAATGCTCAACCGGAATTAATTGCTTCCATGAACGGAGCAGATCTGTCTGATAGAGTTTCTCCTGCGAGGAAGGTCTTTGTAGGGTTGATAGCGGGTGCTTTAATAACCGGTGGCATCTTCAGCTGGTTCGCATCATCTCATCCCGATGGACTTGAGTGGTCAATGTTTAAAACATCTGGGGCAGAAGAATTAGAAAGACCCGATAATGGAGTATACGCTTTCCTGGGTGAACTTCAGAAGAAAACGGCATTTCTGCCAGATTATAATTTTCCGGTTTCTAAAAATGCCGCAGAGGGAGCAGGTGAGGAGGCATGGCCTGCTGTAAATTCCGGAACTTCTGTAGCCGGTCTTGTCGGTGGAATACTTACTCTTCTTCTTGCGGTTATAGCGGGAATTATTATTAAGAAAAGAAAAAATGTTGCATCCAGCTGACAGAGTTTATAATGGAGTATTACAATACGGCAGGAGCATAATTTCCTGTAGTAATTTTCAGCGGGGAACAATATTTCCAGAATAGAATCATCGCTTATTAGTCTCGGACTTATGGATATCCTTTCATATCAGGATACTCCTCTGCATAGAATTGATCCCAGAGCAAAACTTATTACTGCGCTTTTCTTTATTATTACAGTTGTCTCATTCGATAAATATGAAATAGCCATGCTTATTCCTTTTATATTTTTTCCAGTATATCTTCTGACGGCAGGAAATATTCCTGTTCTCTATATTATAAAAAAAATACTCGTCGTTTCACCTTTTGCAGTAATGATTGGTGTTTTTAACCCTTTTTTTGATCATAATATCATAATTAGTATAGGTAGTGTTGGAGTTTCAGGGGGATGGGTCTCTTTTATTTCAATAATGGTTAGATTTACATTAACTGTTTCAACCGCTCTAGCATTGATTTCATGCACTGGATTTAATAATATCTGTTTTGCTTTAAACAGGCTTGGAGCACCGAAAATATTTGCTGTTCAGCTGCTCTTTCTTTACCGTTATATTTTTGTTCTTGCCGAAGAAGCTGCGAAAATGATCAGGGCAAGAAACTTAAGATCGTTCAATGGCAAAGGCAGAGGAATTAAAAGTTATGGTCCGATGCTTGGGAATCTTCTGATTCGTACAGTTAACCGGGCAGAGAGAATTCATCTTGCCATGGTCTGCCGTGGCTTTGACGGTAAAATAAGAATACTGAAAAAATATAATTTCGGTGTAAGGGAATTGATATTTGTAACTGCATGGATATCGATCTTTGTGCTTTTCAGATTTGTCAATATTCCGCAGATGTCGGGTAATTTTATAACGGGGTTTTTTATATGAGTCATCATATAGTTCAGGCTGAAAATCTTACATTTACTTATCCGGATGGCAACAGGGCTCTGTGTAATATATCTTTTCTTATTACTCATGGGGAGTCTGTTGCGGTTGTAGGGGCAAATGGAGCGGGTAAATCTACTCTTCTGATGCATCTCAACGGGCATCTTCTACCGGTCAGTGGATCACTTCGCGTAGGAGATTTTCCTTTATCAAAAGATACTGTTCATAATATCCGCCGTTCGGTCGGGATGGTTTTCCAGGATTCTGATGATCAGCTTTTTATGCCAACGGTTTTTGATGATGTCGCTTTCGGTCCTCTTAATATGGGGCTTCCTGCCGATGTAGTTAAAGAGAGGGTTCGTGAAACACTCGAGACTGTCGGAGTGCTTCATCTTATAAACAGACCTACTCACAGACTCTCCGGTGGAGAGAAACGTTCTGTGGCTATTGCAACGGTTCTCTCGATGTCTCCTGATATTCTAGTAATGGACGAGCCCACTTCTAATTTGGATCCGAAAGCAAGGAGACGCCTGATAGAACTTCTTAAAAGTTTTAAGCATACTAAGATAATTGCAACTCATGATCTTGATATGGTTTTAGACTTATGTGAACGTACAATCGTTATCAGAGAGGGGCAGGTGGTTGCGGATGGAAGTTCAATAGAAATTCTTAATAATGAAACTATTCTGTCTGAAAGCAATCTTGAGAAGCCGCTCCGCTTCCAGGGATGCCCTGTCTGCGGGGTCAGATAATTCCGGATTTTATCTAATTACTGCTATTGCGATAAAGCTCCATTTTGAATTATTACATCGGCAATTGGTTTTTGTTGGAGTTTTGTTTTATCCGTCCGAAGAATGTTATTTCTTCAGACGGATTCTTTTTTAATATTTTTTTCTTTTCCGTGTATCTGAAGATGGTTTTCCGGAAAAACTTCGGTCTCTTCCGGATTTTTCTCTATCAGGTCTTGGTCTGTCCGATCCCTCTCTTCTGGGTCTGTCTCTTTCCGGTTTATCCTTGGAGTCATTAGCTCTTTGAATAATTGTTTTTCTTTCGCCTTCTTTGTTATTGAAACTTTTCAGTATAAGTTCGGCATCTTCAAATGGAACCGTAAGGAATGAAAAGCTCTCCATAAC
>JBBRFT010000086.1:0-12554 GCA_038241375.1 Spirochaetota bacterium | reverse complement strand
AATCATTCCTTCGTAAACACTTACACCTGAAGGGATAAAAAGCTCACCCCTATCCTGAAGATTATCAAGAGCAAACGGTACGGATATTCCCGGCTCCATTGCCAGAAGTACACCCTTCCCTCTTCCGGGAATAGTTCCTTTATAAGTATCATACTCACTAAAACTCTGATTGAGTACACCTGTACCCCTTGTATCGGTAAGAAACTGTCCTCTGAAACCGATTAGTCCCCTTGACGGAACCTTGAATTCAACACGGGTATAACCATCATCACCCTGCTTCATGTTAGTCATTTCACCTTTACGTATACCCATCTTCTCTATAACAACACCGACAAACTCATCGGCAACGTCAACAACTGCAAGCTCAATCGGTTCGCACTTTTTACCGTCAATCTCTTTGAAAATAACTTCCGGTTTTGAAACCTGAAATTCGTAACCTTCACGTCTCATATTTTCTATAAGAATAGACATCTGAAGTTCACCTCTTCCTTTGACGACAAACTCATCACCGGTTTCAGATCTTTCTATATTAATACTTACATTAGACTGAATCTCACGCTGAAGTCTCTCCCATAGATGTCTAGAGGTTACATACTTCCCCTCCTGACCCATAAACGGTGAGTCGTTCTGCATAAAAGTCATAGCAAGAGTCGGCTCATCGATTTCAACAGCTTTAAGCGCAACAGGGTAATCCTTATCGGCAAGTGTAACGCCAACGTCAATTCCCTCAATACCGGCAATTGAAATAATGTCACCGGCATAAGCTTTTTTAATCTCTGTACGCTTCAAACCTTCATATGCAAACAGCTTAGAAACTCTTGCCTGTATATTCTCACCATTCTGCTTCATAAGCATAATGGTATCACCGGCAGCAATCTGTCCGTTGTGAACTTTTCCTGTACCGATACGGCCAAGATAGTTGTCATAATCTATAGCAGAAACAAGAAACTGAAGCGGCAGGTCAATCTCCCCCTCCGGCTCCTTAACATTTTTTATAATTGTTTCAAAAAGCGGTTTAAGATCCTCATTTACATCATCCACCTCAAACTTCGCAATACCCTGTTTTGCAGAAGCATAAACAACGGGGAAATCGAGCTGCTCATTTGTAGCATTAAGGTCAACAAAAAGATCAAAAATCATATTCAGAACTTCGTTAGGCCTGCTGTTCGGTCTGTCAATTTTATTTATTACAACAATCGGGCTTAAGCCCAGCTCAAGAGACTTCTTCAAAACATATTTAGTCTGAGGCATAGGCCCTTCGAATGCGTCAACAATAAGAAGAACGCAGTCAACCATCTTCATAATCCTCTGGACTTCACCGCCGAAGTCAGCGTGACCGGGGGTATCAACAATATTTATTTTATAGTCTTTATAATGGATCGACGCGTTTTTAGAAAATATGGTAATCCCTCTCTCTTTTTCAAGATCGTTGGAGTCCATAACCCGCTCTTCAACAGCCTGGTTACTTCTGAATATTCCCGACTGACGGAGCATACCATCAACAAGAGTTGTTTTACCATGGTCAACGTGTGCAATAATTGCGATGTTCTTAATTTTTTTCATTCCCTGTTCCTGAAGTTAAATATAATTTATCAGTTATTATAGCTTACTGCAGCTTGCAGAGCTGACAGTCATCTTTATTTCCCGGAGGTTTTTTTAGAGAAAATTTACAGTATTTATCTGTAAAATCCTTATTCTGACGTATAATTACCAAATTTCTATCATAAATTTATGATTTTTCTGATACTATACTGAACCATAAAAACACCCTATATGTACAAGCATTTTTTTAATTAATTGGAAGGATTTACAGTAACTGCTCAAAAAACCGGTGGCGTTTTATCTCCGATCAGGCGGAGATCAATTTTACAACTATTTTTTGAGCAGTTACGATTTACTGACATTTTGTCTCCATGAGACATAATGTTTTACTGTAGTTGAAAAAGTTTCAAAGCATTCCGCCGGGGCGAATAACCATTCACCTGGAAATTTCCGTCTCTCACATTCCCGAATGTAAAATTTACAGTTCTAAATTTTTCTTCTCCAACTTTCACAGTTAAAAAATTATCTGTAAAATCAGAATCAGATTTTTCATCCGGGCGTGCCCCTTATGCATCTCTTCCAGTTTCAAAATCATAAAATCTATTTCAAATCTCCCGGAACCGCGGCATCCGGGTCAGGCTTTCCGCTCCAATCCCGTTGCTGTGATTAAACTTTCTGAAACACAGGATTATTCCGCTTCAGTAAAAATCACAGAACCGTAATCACAGCAGCGCGATTTCCGCTTCAATCCTTCACGCGGTAATTCAACAAACTGTTTCATGCCGACATGCAGAAATAGTCAGATATAAAATTTGATCCGATTCAATTTCAAGATGACCGAAAAGCACAGATATACTTTTCACTGTACGATTTAGCCGTTTCATTCTTTTACAGCGGAACATAATGTGTCACGAGAACCGTGATAATCCGGACTATTTTTTGTTCATTTCACTCCGCCAAGACCACCCATACCGGTTTTAAGCTACTTTATCACTGATTTAAAAAAAAACATCAGTTGGCACGATTACTGCATATACCATTAGTAGGCGACTAAGTCGCAACCAGTGGTATACGCGATGATATGTCATTCGTGGCACTCTTCGGGAATACCATAATAAATAACTGTTTCAAAAAGGAAAACACAATGAAAACTACTATAAGTATGAAAAAGATTACTCAAAAAATTTTTACCAGTATTGGAGTGTTGCTTATAGCATTTTCCATGGTATCCTGTTTTGACGATTCATCAAGCAATGACCCGGCTGCCGTTATCTTAACAGCTCCGGTTAATTCGGCGACCAATGTTGCAATCAACGATACAATCACCGCAACTTTCAATAAAAATATGGATCACTCAACTATTGTAGCGGCAAACTTTACACTTAAGGTTACTTCAAGCGGAACCACTGTTACAGGAGTCGTTACTTACGATTCACCAAACAAGAGAGCTGTTTTTGCACCGTCAGTACTTCTGACTGGAAGCACAAACTATACAGCAACTATTACAACGGGAGTCAATGACGTTGAAGGCGTTGCACTGGCAAGTAATAAGGTCTGGACATTCACAACTGCTGCAGCAGGATTGGGGCCTTTACCTGTAATTCTTGGAAGCGCAGGAAATTATGTAATTCTGGCCAAGGCAGGAATATCGACTGTCCCCGCATCAGTAATTACAGGCGATATAGGGTTGAGTCCCGCTGCCGAATCATTTATGACGGGGTTTTCACAAACCAAAGCAACGGGATATTCAACATGTACTCAGGTGACTGGATTCATGTACGCTGCAGATATGACACCACCGACACCGACATACATGACAACTGCAATATCAAATATGCAGACTGCATATACTGACGCTGCTGGAAGAATAAATCCTAATTATCTTAATATTTTATTAAATGGTGAACAAACACTCGCACCAGGTCTTCATAAATGGGAATCAAACGTCAGTATAGGGTCTGACATCACAATCTCTGGTGGCGCAAACGATGTATGGATTTTTCAGATATCAGGGAATCTCTCTTTAGCCAACGCTACACGTGTTACTCTCGCTAACGGCGCGCAGGCAAAGAATATTTTCTGGCAGGTTGCTGGAACAGTTACTATGGGAACAACATCGCATTTTGAAGGGATAGTATTGTGTCAAACTGCTATCACAATGCAGACCCTTTCTACTATGAACGGAAGACTGTACGCTCAGACAAATGTAGCACTGGATCAGGCAACTGTTACAAAGCCTTGATACTGAATGTTTAAAGTTTAATCTTTCACATTTCTACTAACTGAAATGTTTATCTTCAAATATTGAATAACTGGTTGATCCGGATGATAATTTTTCATCTGAATCAACCAGCATTTTATTTTCTACACAAAACTCTTCTGTCGATGATTACCATAATATTTTTATTCTGATTTTGATCGACTTCAAGATGCTCGAAAAGTACAGATATACATTTTCATAGTACGATTTAACCGTTTCATTCTTTTACAGCAAGAAACAAAGTGTCAGGATAGCCGTCATTGACGGAGACTTTGCCGATACAACGACCCTGGCAGCATGGGAATCTATCGGAAATATAAATTCAAGTGCGGCTTTCACAAGCGGAGCTAACATAACAATCAATGGTTACGTGAAAGCAGTCGATGCAGTAACGTTTGGCGCGGCAACATTCTTAACAGGAAGCGTATAAGCGGGAGCAGCGGTTGATCTCGGAGCCGGAGGCTTTGTAGTCGGAAACATTAATGCAGGAAATGCTTTAAAATGTTTTTAAAATATAACGGACCTTCTTAATATGTTGACATTATAAATTTAAGAAATACGTTAAATAAGAGCGATAATTTTATTTTCACAAAAAAAATTTTAAAAAGCGTCTGGAAATAATCTTTTGGTTCATATCGATATTTCGATGCATAAATGAGATTTTTATATAGCTATATTAACCATGGAATCTTAATATTTATTCAAACAATGCTGCGATGTTCTTTCTACAAGGAGTGTATCATGTCAAATGAAAACCCAGATTCCTCTGATTTCAACAATACTACCGATAAGTTTGATGTAATTACCGAGGGTAGACGCCAAGCCGCGTTGTTGACAGCAGAAGCTTTGCAGAATGCGATTTTCAACAGTGCCAACTTCTCCAGTATCGCAACCGATGCAAAAGGGGTCATTCAGATTTTTAATGTCGGCGCCGAGAAAATGCTCGGATACAAGGCCGCTGACGTTATTGACAAAATTACCCCGGCCGATATATCCGATCCACAGGAAGTAATTGCACGGGCCAAGGAACTAAGCGTTGAACTAGGTACCTCTATAACTCCGGGTTTCGAAGCACTCGTATTCAAGGCATCGCGCGGGATTGAAGACATCTATGAACTTACATATATCCGTAAAGATGGAAGCCGTTTTCCGGCCGTGGTTTCTGTAACGGCGCTTCGAGATGAGCAGAACACGATAATCGGTTATCTTTTAATCGGTACAGATAATACAGCCCGCAAACAGGCAGAAGAAGCGCTGCTCCGGGCTGGAGCTCTGCAGAGTGCAATTTTCAACAGCGCCAACTTCTCCAGTATCGCAACCGATGCGAAAGGGGTCATTCAGATTTTTAATGTCGGCGCTGAGAAAATGCTCGGATATAAGGCCGCTGAAGTAATGGACAAGATTACACCGGCCGATATATCCGATCCACAGGAAGTAATCGCCAGGGCAAAAGCGTTAAGCATTGAACTCGGCACACCGATAACTCCCGGTTTTGAAGCCCTGATATTCAAGGCATGGCGCGGGATTGAAGACATCTACGAACTCACATATATCCGTAAAGATGGAAGCCGTTTTCCAGCCGTGGTTTCTGTAACGGCTCTGCGTGACGAGCAGAACACGATTATCGGCTATCTTTTGATCGGTACAGACAATACGGCCCGGAAACAGATCGAAGAGGAACGGATGAAACTCGATCAACGTCTGCGCGACGAGCAGTTCTACACCCGTTCACTGATCGAATCGAATATAGATGCAATTATGACCACTGATCCGCAAGGAATCATCACCGATGTAAACAAGCAGATGGAAGCTTTGACTGACTGTACACGAGACGAACTGATCGGAGCACCATTTAAAAAATATTTTACAGATCCGGAAATGGCTGAAGCAAGTATCAGGAAAGTGCTGGCTGAAGGCAAAGTAACCAATTATGAACTCACAGCACGCAGCAGGGACGGCAAGGAGACTGTGGTTTCATATAATGCCAGTAACTTCTACGATAGGGACCGGTGTCTACAGGGAGTGTTTGTTTCGGCACGTGATATTACCGAACGCAAACGCCTAGATCAGGTACTGCAGGAGAAAAATGCTGAGCTGGAAAATGCCACAATAATAGCGGAAAAAGCCAACCTCTCAAAATCAGATTTTCTCTCCAACATGAGCCATGAGATCCGTACTCCTATGAACGCCATCATCGGCATGTCGCACTTGGCGCTTAAGACCGAGTTGACACCTCGTCAGCGCGACTATCTTAAAAAAATTCAGGGATCCGGACAGTATCTGCTTGGGATCATCAACGATATCCTCGACTTTTCAAAGATAGAAGCAGGAAAACTTACTCTTGAACAGACCGAATTCAATCTGGAGAAAGTACTGGAAAACGTCGCGAACCTGATTGCCCCGAAAGCGACAGTAAAAGGACTGGAACTCATTTTCGATGTTGCCCATGATGTTCCAGACGAACTGGTCGGTGACCCATTGCGTCTGGGCCAGATTCTGATCAACTACGCCAACAACGCTGTTAAATTCACAGAAACGGGTGAAATCAGCATCATAATCCGCGTGCGCGAACAGAACAACAATAAAGTACTACTGTATTTTACTGTAAAAGACACCGGCATCGGTCTCACAAGCGAAGAGTGCGGACGTTTATTCCAATCATTTCAACAGGGGGATACTTCAACAACCCGAAAATATGGCGGTACAGGACTGGGTTTGGCTATTTCCAAAAAAATTGCCGAGCTGATGCATGGAGAGGTCGGTGTCGAAAGCGAATACGGCAAAGGAAGCACATTCTGGTTTACCGCCCATCTAGGCAGGAATCCGGACATCAAACTCAAGCCTATTATTAACACTGAACTTAAAGGGCGTCGCGGACTTGTAGTGGATGACAATATTAATGCGCGTACAGTACTCGGAAATATGCTCAAAGACATTGGATTCGAAGTGGAAACTGTCTCCTCGGGTCTGGAAACGATCGATGCAGTCACTATCGCCGAAACAAAGAACAAACCTTATGATATAGTTTTTCTCGACTGGCTGATGCCTGGCATGGACGGTATTGAGACGGCCCGCCGGCTTCGCACCCAATCACTTAAGCATGTTCCACACCTAATCATGGTGACTTCATATGACAGTGAGGGTGCTATCAATGGGGCTCAGTGGGACGGTATAGAAAGTTTATTAATTAAACCTGTCAGCGCAACAAAACTGATAGAAAGCGTCACAAATGTTTTATGCGGCACACCATTCGAAAAGAGGGAGATGGGTGAAACACCGTCCCAACTGGAGAATATACTCTCTTCAATCCATGGAGCACGTATCCTCCTGGTGGAAGACAATGAACTCAACCAGGAAGTAGCAACAGAACTGCTGCGCGATGCCGGTTTTATAGTTGACCTTGCTGAAAATGGCAAAGTTGCCCTGCGCAAGGTCAAAGAAACAGACTACGATATTGTGCTTATGGACATGCAGATGCCTGTTATGGACGGCATCACAGCAACCCGTGAAATCCGGAAACTGCCGGAGTTCGAAAATTTGTTTATTATAGCCATGACTGCTAGCGCGATGGAAGGCGACCGTAAACGTTGTTTCGATGCGGGTATGAACGATCATGTCGCTAAACCGATCAATCCGGATGATCTATGGAAGGCTTTGCTGAAGTGGGATGAAAAACGGCATCCCGCCATTTTAACAGCACATAAAATGAGTCTTTCTGCAAACGAAAATTATATACCTTACGATATTGACGGTCTTGATACCGAGAACGGATTGCGTCGTGTTGCGGGGAAAAAATCACTCTATCTGTCAATGCTGCACAGCTTTGTCGGAAACCAGAAAAATGCCGTAGTCTCTATTCGTACTGCGATTACAAACGGCGACCTGATTACTGCTGAGCGTCTGGCCCATACAACCAAAGGAGTTGCCGGAAACATTGGGGCGACACTTATACAGGAGCTCTCTGCCGATGTAGAGCGGGCAATCCGGGAACATAAACCGCAAAATATAATTTTCAGTAAGATCGATCTGCTGTCGAGTCCCCTGAGCAAACTTCTCTCGGCCCTTGAACACTCATTGCCGTTTAAAAAAGATAAGCCTCTTATCTCCGTGAACCGGGTTAAGCTTCACAAAGTCTGCACTGATATTGAAAAACTCCTTGTTTCTGATGATTCCGAAGCTGTTCAGATTATAGATGAAAATTCCGATCTACTCCAGTCTGCTTTCCCTGATCACTACAAGCGTTTTGATGATGCCATCAAAGCTTTTGATTTCGAAAAGGCATTAGCTATACTTGCAGATGCTGTCATGACGTCGGTACAAGGATCCGATTCATGAATAATTTAATTGAACATAATCAAAAGCAGACCATTCTGATTTGCGATGATAAATCTGGACATAGATATGAAAATACCAGAGGAAGAAAGAACAACCAAACCAATAACCTTGCCAGCAGTACAAATTTGAAAAGGATACCGTTCAATTCCTGTTTAAAAGTGAAGGAGAAAAACTTATAATGAGCATTATATTAGTAGTAGACGACTCGCCGGACAATCTCACTCTGATGAGCGGCTTGCTTAGTGATGATTACACGGTTAAGGTTGCAAACGATGGAGAGAAAGCGCTCAGGATCATTGCAGGATCAACCCCTCCCGATCTTATACTGCTTGACCTTATGATGCCTAAAATATCAGGAGAAGAAGTGCTTGCGCAGGTTTCGAAGAAACGTCCGGATATTCCGGTAATTGTGATAACTGCCATCGACGACACGGAAACTGCCGTCCGCTGCATAAAAGCCGGCGCCTGCGACTATCTTATCAAGCCGATCGATCACTCACGACTGCTGACAATCGTCAGAAAGGCTCTGGAGTTTGATGAAATGCGACAGGAGAATGTTCGTCTGTCAGAGGCAGTTATAGAAGGGGCTCTCAAAAATCCGGAAATCTTTGCAGGTATAATCACGAATGATTCGAAAATGAATTCACTATTCAGATATATCGAATCAGTAGCAATCACTTCACAACCAGTGCTTATCAGCGGGGAAACCGGTGTCGGTAAAGAATTATTCGCTCAAGCCGTACATGATTGCAGCGGACGAACCGGACCGATAATTTCTGTAAACATCGCCGGACTGGATGATGCTGCCTTCACCGATACCCTGTTCGGCCATAAACGAGGCGCCTTCACCGGTGCAGACCGGGATCGTCCGGGTCTAATCGAACGTGCCGAGAAAGGCACACTATTCCTCGACGAGATTGGCGACCTTGATTCTCACTCTCAGGTCAAACTCCTTCGACTTCTTCAGGAACACGAATACTATCCCCTGGGCTCTGACCAGCCCCGAAGGTCTACTGCGAGAATAGTGGCAGCAACTAATCTAGATCTTGAGACGGCATCAAAATCCGGCTCTTTCCGTGCCGACTTGTATTACCGTCTCTACCTGCATCACATCAGCATCCCTCCGTTACGCGAAAGGAGAAATGATATCCCTATCTTAACCCGTGTTTTTCTTAGAAAAGCAGCAGAAGAATTAAAAATGGATACCCCGGTAATCGGTGCCGAACTTGAAAAACTTATCTTGCGCTACCCTTTCCCTGGAAATATCCGGGAACTCAGTTCCCTCCTCTATGATGCACTGAGCAGGCAATCCTCAGATTCAGAACCTTTTGCATCTATGCAGGAAACTATCAGTAAAAGCTATATCTCAGAATTGTCATCCGTTACCAAGGTGTATCCTAAAACCGGGAACATCTTCTCCGGCCTGGACACTCTACCCACTCTCGAAGAAGCAGGTGAGCTTCTAATCGATGAGGCGATGAAAAGGACAGATAACAACAAAACCCTCGCCGCGGATATGCTCAGTGTAACGCGCCAGACACTTCTACGCCGGTTTAAGAAACGGACAGCTGATATAAATGAATAAAGGAATACTGGTCATGAAAAGTATTGACCCTCATCACCAAAATAAAAAAAGAGAGTCCTATTAAGAAACTCTCTCTGCCACCCCCACATCTCACAATCTCCGCTATACGGGCTCCTGAACGTTCGCCGCAAATTTGCCTTCCCTTCGACAAGCTCAGGGCAAGCAGCAAACTTCGTATAGCTACGCAATTATTCGGAATGGGGAACTGTTGTGTTAATGACATAAATTTTTACATGCAATATTTCTTTATTTTTTAAATTACGATTCAATTAACTTAAGCGTACATAAGTTTTCCGCGCGGTTCCGGGATCACTCGCCCTTCCTCAACGGCAGTTTCAATCCATTCATCAATAATTACACGGACGTTACCGAGTGCTTCCTCATAACTCGAACCGTCAGACATACACCCCGGGAGCTCAGGCACTTCGGCAACATAGGCGTTGTCCTCATCGCTCCAGTAGATAATTACTTCGTATTTATATTTCTCCATCTATCCCTCCAAGTTTGTAGCGAATTATCAGGTTTCTCACCTGCTTCACCTGGTATGGTTTGGCTAGCTTACCATCCGGCTGAATGTTTATTATCTCAGCCACATTCTCCCTTGTGAAAATGTGATGATCGCCTTTTACCCGTTCTTTAAAATCAAAACGCTGCAGCAAACCCCGTAAATCATCAAAATCTATATTCCTGTCATGCCTTCCGGTCAATACTTTTAATAATGCTTTTTCAAATCTTTGCTGCAAGCATACCGGCAGCATATTTGCGCTGATAATCATCTCGTATTTCTAAATCAGTTGCAAACCCACGGCCACCAATGGCGTTACCTGTACTCTCTACCACAAAATCAAAGCTTAAAATAACCCCGCCGTGTGGCGGGGTTATGAATTTCTATTTGAATGTTACCAGAACAGATTAGAGCTTAAAGCTTCTTCCCTGTTTCGGCATCGAGCAGTACGCTCTTCCCGCCGGACATTACTTTTACTTTTCCGTCTGCTACTTCAAGTTTGCCGTCATTCTCAACTTCAGCTTTCCATAAAACCGGTCCATCGGGCTGTGCACAGAAGACAAACTCTCCCGATGCTATATAAAGATTTTCTCCAAATTTAACCGGCTCGCTGATAACTCTGCCGTCCCATACAATTTTACCATCATTAATAAAATAGATATCGTATCTTGTAACAAGGAGTCTCCCCTGCGGTACCGGTTTCTCTTTCTGTTCTCTTATGATTCGGCCGATTTTAGCAAGGTCCTCTCTCGGTTTCTGCTGAACCTCGATCATCTCTTTGCTCTCTTTTGCAAAATCTTTCGCGTCAAATTTCACAATGGCCGCACTGCTTATTACAACATCACCCTTGGTATTGTTTATTACTTTATTTATAACTTCATCGGATGGTGTCGCACCGGCAGTCTCTTTCTTAAATGAAGCTTCGACTATTTTTTCAGCTTTCTTTACTTCATCAGCTGTAATAACAATCTTCTCCTCCTCCTGAACGCCAGGTGCAAAACTTAAAACTTTCTCCATACTCGATTCAAGCTGTTTTACCCGTTTTGCCACCTTAACTTCACCCTGGAAAACCTTTATCCTTGTGGTAAGCGCTTTATCTGTCTCAACTGCAAACTGAGTACCTCGCACACCCGCAACAGCAGTCGGTGTTTTAACAAAAAAGTTTTCATCTTTCAGAAGCTTCTTCGGCTTACAGAGCATCTTCCCCGCATCAAGTCCAAGTGTTGTAGTCTCCACATTACCGCTTTTAAACAGTGTGGAAATTTTAACATTAGAGAGAGCTTTAATTCTTATTATGGACTCTCCGATTTTTATATCACAGAATGAGTTGTCCGCAGTGACAATCATATCATTCTCTTTAATCAGATCCCCGATCTGTACTTCCGCGCTGTTCTTCTTTACATCACCGATCATAAAGGTCACCATGGCATACTCATCAGCTTCCTTCTGGGAACATCCTCCAATCAGAATACCGGCTACAATTGCAGAAATTGCAAAAATATACTTTTTCATCTCATTTACCTCACATATTACCTATCGTTTATTTATAATAAAAAATTTTACAATTAAATCAACAAATTTATTTAATTTCGGATTAAGCAGAGACAGCAATTCACTTCCAATTATGCTCACACCATACATCTGACCTTAAAAATTACTGCCGCTCTCGCCGGAATTTAATCCATATTAATATTATTATTGCACAATCAATTACCGGCAATAATAATTACTCATTTTATGAAATATAATCAACGTTAGAGAAAAGGCAAATTAAATGAACAGAACAATTGCAGATATAATATTTGCAAGCATCATTGGTGATGCAGCGGGATATACCTTCACCGGGATGAAAAAAGCCCATATAAAAGCAATTTTCAGAGAGATAACGGGTTTTACCGATCCGGCACCAGCTCTTAAAAATAATATGCAGAAATGGAAAAAACCGGGACTATACTCCTCAATAAGCATTAATACTCTATTGGTTGCGGCTTGTACTGATAAAAAGGGTATAAATCTCAATGATTATATAAAAGCAGTTAAAAACTCACCGGAAGTTTCAGGTTCCGAGTCGGGCATCTTCAGAGAACCGGGAGATGCAGAGAATAATTTCATATTCCGGGTAAAAAACGGAGAAAATACAGGTCATAACTACAATCATCAATGTTCAAGACTCCTCCCTGCTATTTTGCCGCTTCTCCTTATTAAAAATGAAAAGGATCGTTTAATTTCTGCTGTTAATTATATTTCACTCTTTACAAAAAGCAGTTCAACCATCGCGTGCTCAATACTGCTGCTGCAGCTGATTGAAGATCTCATTGCAAAAAAAG
>JBBRFT010000085.1:0-12740 GCA_038241375.1 Spirochaetota bacterium | reverse complement strand
ATATAATGTTCTCTCTGCGCATTCTGGTGTTGTGTTGGGCGAAAAATCATTCCCCCAACACTCCACCAAATATCCCACCGTACACCTTCTACAGTTTAAATATGATGGTCAATAGTTTCAATTAAAACTTTCAGTTTCGGTTTTAAGTACTCTAATCCTTCATCAACACTATCAAAAAAACGAAACAGGTTCAGATCTTCAGGTGAAATCATACCCATATCAACCAGTTTCTGAAAATTGATCAGGTCTTTCCAGTAAGAGCTGTCGTAAAGTAGTACCGGAATCTGTTTAGCCATTTTTTTTGTCTGGATGAGGGTTAATGTTTCAAAAAGTTCATCAAATGTTCCAAAACCACCGGGGAAAACGATAATAGCTTTTGCATGATAGATGAGCCATAATTTTCTCATGAAAAAATAATGAAACTCCATATTAAGTTCTTCTGAAATATATGGATTGGGGTTTTGTTCAAAAGGGAGAGAAATATTCAAGCCGATAGTTTTGACTCCGGCCTCACTTGCTCCGCGGTTAGCTGCTTCCATTATGCCGGGACCGCCGCCAGTGCAGATGTAAAAAGTATTTCCGGTCTCTTTTTTTAGTTCTTCACTGTATTTTGCCAGCTGAAAAGAGAAATCTCTGGCAATATTGTAGTATTCAGCCGTGCCGAATTCATTATTGTCGGGATTAATTCTAGCTGAGCCGAAGAATACTACGGTATGGTTGATGTCATTTTTTTTTAACTTTGCTTCCGGTTGGATATATTCGCTGAGAATTCTTAATGTTCGACCTTCTCTTGAATTCATGAAATCTGGATCTTTATATGCTTTTAGAGGTTTGTCCATGCTCGAAATACCGCCTTTTCCGTTTTATATTAAATATGGTACCATCTGTCGAATCGGTTACATTAGATGCAATTATTGTTTTTTTATCTATATATTCGATAGAGACAGAATCCATGAAACTTAATATAATTTTAAGGCCGGCTCCAATCCCCCTGAGAGGGATTATTTCTCCATTCACTTTGATTGATAACTTTGATTTTTCTGAATCAGTAGCATAACTGATGATCTGATCGTGGTAATTTCTTGAGTGTATATCGGGAGTAGTGCTTAATATTTTTATAAAATCAAGTCCGGTGCCGTGGTCAATAATTGTCGCGTCAAATTCCTCTTCAGATGCAGTATATCTTATTGTAATATTCCGTTTTTCAGGGACATTACAGGATTTATCATTACAATTCATGGTAACCTGAACCGCATTTGTAATAGATTCATCCATGGAGAGAATTATTTCATCAATCTCCTCCTGCGGATACTCCATTTTAATCAGATCTATCATTAACCTGTCAATAACTTCGGGAACTATTGAAGTACTTGCGGTAAAACTGTCGAGAAAACCTATTTCTTTATCTTTTATCATACCGTTGCTTTATTTTCAGTTATTTCATGAAGATGTAAAAATAGCCTAAAAAAATCAATTCATTAATTATTTTATATCGCTCAATAGTTTTTTTATATTATGTATAGTTCTATTCTAAATTAACAAAATAAGCTCTTAATAATACAAAAACTTTGTAAAGCTCATTATTAAATCTGATAAAATTATTAAAAAATGAATATTTGTTTCAGCCCGGGCGGGCTTTTGATATTTTTAAAAAATAGTTCACAGAATAGTATAATGAATAATACTTGGGTGATAAAATTTAACTTCATATTAAAAGGATTATCCGGGCCGGATTATGAACAACGGTATATACATACATATCCCATTTTGCAGAAACAAATGTGATTACTGCAGTTTTTATTCAATTCCGATAATCAATAATAATGATATTGTAGAATCCTATGTTGAAAAGCTGCTAAAAGAGATTGATTATATTTCCGGGAATTATGGAAGAGTACATGCAGATACGATATACTTCGGAGGCGGGACTCCGTCCATTTTAAAGCCAGAGCAGGTTGATAAAATAATCAGTAAGATTTCAAAAAACTTTGATGTGGGGTCTGGCCCCGAAATTACCATTGAAATGAATCCTGATGATCTTATTCTTGAAAAGCTTACGGGATTTACACAGGCCGGTGTGAACAGAATAACTCTTGGTGTACAGTCTCTGAATACTGAAATGAGGGGTATTATAGGCAGAAAAGGGAGAGTTTTATCTGAATCTGATTTTGAACTTTTCTTCTCTCATGGCGGATTTACCAGATGTCTCGATATAATGGCCGGACTTCCGGGTCAGAGCCGGTCTCAATTAGTGAAAGATCTTGAAACAGTAACGGCATATAAACCTGAACATATTTCGCTC
Organism: Spirochaetota bacterium; assembly: GCA_038241375.1. GTDB lineage: Bacteria > Spirochaetota > UBA4802 > UBA4802 > UBA5550 > WRGT01. Next base: position 10,438 of record JBBRFT010000085.1, on the reverse strand, counting down.
TACCTTCTTTCTGTGGATGAGGACACACCGCTTGGAAGACGTTTTCATCCTGAAGAGGAGTTTGATAATTATCAGGCCGACTTGTGGGAAACAGCAATGGATTTTCTTGCAGGGAGAGGTTATAACCATTATGAAATTTCAAATTACGCTCTCCCTGGATATGAATCGAGACACAATTCTAAATACTGGAATTTTACTCCGTTTTTCGGCTTCGGTTCAGGTGCTCATTCTTTTGCGGACGGTAAAAGATATTCGAACAGGCTTCAGGTTTATGATTATATAGAAAGTAGCGAATTTCAGTACAATTTTGATGCTCTGACCCCGGAAAATGTAATAGTAGAATTTTTTATGACTACTCTCCGGAGGCTGAAGGGATTTAGCGGCGATGAGTTTACTTCAGTTACGGGGATTACCATCCCCGATAGCGTTATTGTTAAACTAAATGCCTTAATAATAGAAGAAATGATCGAAATAACGGATGGAAGATATCATCTCTCTAAAAAAGGTCTTTTTTATACAGATTCGATAATTTACAGGCTTACAGAAGAGTTTTTATAAGTCACAATCATCAGATATGTACAATAATCTGTCATATACCTCTTTCATCCTTCTATAAAACCCTAATAGCTAGCGATTAGATTGGATCTTGTGATCATATATTGATTTATTAAAAAACTTAGATTTCTCACCTGAAGAACTGAAAGAGGTTCGAAATGACAGAAGAAGCTTCCGTTTTCATTTCGAACGTATATGAGAAATCTTAAATTAATGCAAATATTTGATTACTTTGTCGATATCATTTATTTTAAATTTAATATACAATGACGGAACGGGTACTATTTCGTTTGTTAAATGCTATATAATAAAAACTTCTTATTGATTCGGGACATATTACCGATACTTAAGTGAATATTCATACTTTGATCATGGAGGGTCAAATGCATCAAGCCGTTTTTAAGCTGGAAAATATTATGAATCTTGAAAGAGAGATCTATCAGGAGATATATAAAATAGAAGAAGATAAAAGTGAAGCAATAATGAAAAAATCCGGGAGAGTTATTGAAGAACTCTCTGTAACTCAGGAGAAACTTCTCGGTAAAATTGAAACACTTGAAAATGACAGAATAAAGCTCATGGAGAGCTATAAAAAAACTCATAAACTGCATCCTCCTCATGGCGGAATTACTCTCCAGGATATAATAGATTCAACTGACGATGAAACCGCATCTGCACTTAAAGAAGCAGGTGTAGAGCTTAAAAAAATTCTGCTTAAAGTGAAGAGCATTCAGGATCTTAACTCCAGGCTCATAAAAGACAATATGGAGTTTTATGACATACTTATCTCAGGTTTAAAGAATAGTTCCACTCTCCGGTCAGGTTACGGAAGGGACGGGAAAGAGCAGGGACGCGTTTTTAATCCGGTATTGTTCAATATTAAGGCGTAAAGGGGAGAATTATGAATTCAACATTCATGGGACTTGAAATCGGGAAAAGAGGCCTTCAGTCGCACCAGCAGGCGCTTCATGTGACAGGTCATAATATATCCAATGCAGAGAACAAAGAATATTCACGGCAGAAAGTTGTAATAACTTCTGCCGATCCAATATATGTTCCCGCCTTAAATCGGGCAGAGCAGGCTGGCCAGCTCGGTCAGGGGAGCACAGTAGCTTCAGTGGAGAGAATCAGGGATTCGTTTATCGATGACAGGATGGTCGCTGAAAAAAATACAATGGGATATTGGAAGTCGAAAGACGATTTTATATATCAGATAGAAACAATATACAACGAACCTTCAGATCAGTCTATCCGGAGCAGAATGGATGCAATGTGGGCATCATGGCAGGAGCTTTCCAAATATCCCGAGGAGAGATCGACACGGGAAGTCGTGAAGGAGAAAGGAGTTCATCTTGCCGGCGAAATCAACGGTGTATTCAGGCAGCTTTATGATCTGCGGCAAAATGCCAATATGCAGGTCGAACACCGTGTAAATCAGATTAACATGTATGCATCGGATGTCCGTGATCTTAATGAGCGTATTCAGAAATCCGAAGCACTTGGTGATAATCCTAATGATCTTAGAGACAGAAGAGATGCACTCATCGAAAAGTTATCCAATATTGTAAATGTTTCGGTAGGAAGAAGCGATAAAGATGAAGTGATTGTATATATAGATGGGGAGAATCTCGTACAGGGATCGATTCTCAGACCTCTGAAAGTTGTAAAAAATCCTGAGAATAACGGGATGTTTGATGTAGTATGGAAAACTTCCGAAACTCCGGTCTCTGTTAAAGGCGGAGAGCTTGCCGGTCTTCTTGAAGTACGGGACGTTATACTCCGGCAGAATATAAATGATGTAAATGCTCTTGCTGTAAACATAACAGATCTTACCAATGAAGTTCATCGAGATGGTTTCGGCCGGAGAGGTGAGACCAATACAAATTTTTTCTCTCATCTTAATATCAGTGATGACAGCGAAGGGAATTTCGATTACAACAATGACGGTGTAAATGAGACCACGGCGATATTTAAAGTTGCGGGTAATAATAAAGTAGATTCATCGGCGGCAATCGGAGTAAGCGGGACTCTTTCATTCGCAAGAAATGACGAGCTTAATTCAATATCCGAAATCGATTATGCCGAGTCCGATACTGTTAACTCGGTGATCAAAAAGATCAATGACGCGAAACTTGGCGTTGTAGCATATATGGATCACAATGGAAGTTTTGCTGTAAAAGCGACACTTGCCCGAGATAACGATAAAAAGAATTTCATGCTTCGTCACCTTGAAGATTCGGGTCAGTTTCTTGTAGGCCTTACGGGAGTTCTTAAGCAGAGCGGCCAGCAGGGATCTTTCGATTACCGCAGAGTCAATGATGTTGTAAAATTTCTCCCGCAGAAGGAGCATATAACTATTACACCTAAGTTTAATCCCGCGGCAAGTATGGCAGTTTCGCGCGAAATTATTGAAGATGTCGATAAAATTGCCGCAGCTAAAGGTAACGATATCGGCGGAACCGGTGACTTTAATACTACAAACGGTATTGGAGACGGGACAAATGCTCTCTCCATAGCTTCTCTGAGACACAAGACCGCTATGGTGGACAGTAAAACTACTTTTACTGAATTTTATACTGCACTTATAGCCAGAATCGGATCTCAGGGCGAAGAGACCAAGGATAGAATCGAAAATCAGACAACGTTGCTTAAGAATCTTGAAAACATGCGTCAGTCGGTTTCAGGGATAAACCTGGATGAAGAGATGGCAAATATGGTAGCTTTTCAGCATGGCTATAACGCATCGGCCAGAGTAATATCTACCATGGATAAAATGCTCGAAACAATAATCAGACTCGGAGCAGGAGCGTAACATATGAACAGAATAACAAATTCGATGATCAATAATACGATGACCTATAATCTCCAGAGGCATCAGACCGATATGAATACAATTCAGAATCAGCTTTCTACAGGCAAAACAGTACAGACTCCCCGTGATAATCCTATTGCGGCAACGAATCAGATGATGTACCGTACAAGATTGTCCGAGATAGATCAGTATATATCAAATATAAATGAAACACAGTCGAGACTCAATGAAGTCGATACAGCGCTGCAGTCAACTCTCCGTATATTTCAGAGAATCAGAGAGCTTTCAGTTCAGGGAGCAAACGGAATATACTCAAACTTTGAAAGAAAAGAAGCCGCTGCAACTGAAATCAATCAGCTTCTTGAGGAGATCGTGAGCCTTGCAAATACAAGAGGTGCAACAGGAAAATCGATTTTCGGAGGATTTAAAACAGGGACAGAGGATCAGCCTAATCCCTTCGTGCCGATATATATGACTCTTACTGCAGGCAGACAGGGTGATGCCATGATAGGTGTAGAGTATCGCGGAAATACCGGCTCACAGATGAGAGAGGTCGGTAAAGGTGATATGATGGAAGTTAATATCACCGGTAATAAAGTATTCTGGGCAACGGATCAGATGCTCACCTCCGGACAGGATGCTACAAATTACACCGCGGCATCAAATCAGGTTATGAAAATTGACGGCACAGAGATCCAGGTTACAGCTGGCGACAATATTGACATCATCATCGATAAGATTAACAACGCCGGACTGAGCGTCTCAGCTGCAAAGGGAGGAGTAAACAATCTCATCCTGTCAACGACAACTCCGCACCAGATATGGGTTGAAGATAAAGGGAGCGGAACAGTACTGCAGGATCTTGGAATAATAAACAAGAATTATCCTCAGCCTCCAAATAACATTGATTCAACTGTTACAATAGGCGGTATGTCGATATTTGAAATGATAATTCAGGTCAGAGATGATCTTGTGCGTGGTGATCAGGAGCTTGTAGGCGGCCGTGATCTTGGTCTTATCGATATGGCGCTTGATAATGTTCTGAGGCATCTCGCTTCAACCGGAGCTAAACAGAATAGAGTTGAAGAGCTTGCGAAGAAAGCTGAATATGAAAAAGGAAATGTAACCGAGATACTTGCTAAAAATGAAGGTATAGATTATCCCGAAACAATAATGAATTTCAAATGGCTGGAAAGCATTCATGAATACGCGTTATCCGTGGGTGCTAAAACAATTAAAACCACATTGATGGATTTTTTACGTTAATATTTTATGCTTAAATAGAAAATAAGTTTTAAATTTCCGCAGTACGTCGGCTGCACGGAAATATTTTTAACCAGTTTCAATGCCTTAAAGTAATTTAAAATATGAGTGAGGTTCTTACTTGAGTATAAAAGTTAACACTAAACCGTTCGGCGAAATAGAGATCAGCGAACTTCAGATTATAGATTTCCCTGAAGGGATTCTCGGTTTCGATTTTATAAAAAAATTTATAATTCTGGATGCCGAAGATGAAGGTTCGCCATTTAAGTGGATGCAGGCTTTCGAAGAAAAGGATCTCGCTTTTGTAATTATAAGGCCTCTTGATTTCATGGAGGAGTATGAACTTGTCATCTCTCAAAATGATCTCGAGACCCTTAACTCAGACAATATTGACGAATTACTTACGTTTGCGATTGTAACAATTCCTGAAAATCCGAAGAATATGACAGCTAATCTTCAAGGGCCGATTATTATTAATCCGGTTAAGCGTTTAGGTAAGCAGGCTATATCTCTCAGTGACCGCTACACCGTTCGTCACAATATTCTGGACGAAATGAAAAAACATACTAAGGCGGGGGGATGAGATTATGCTTGTTCTTGCCAGGCGATTAAATGAAAGTATAATGATAGGAGATGACATCGAAATTGTCGTCATAGATATAAAAGGTGATCAGGTTAAGCTCGGAATAAAAGCTCCTAGAAAAGTCACCGTTCACAGGAAAGAGATTTATCAGGAGATCAAACAGGAGAATATTGCTGCTATCAGTTCTGATTTTGATCCTAACACTTTACGTGATCTTTCTGATTTATTTAAGAAAGATAAGAAATAATGTATTATATAGATTTATATGCGGTATCTCTGATATTTTTTATTCTCTTTCTTTTCAGAGAATTTGTTGCTTATAAGAAAATCCTGGTTCTCAAATATTTTTTCACACCACTTCTTACATTTTTGCTCGTACTTATGATGTTGTATTCAATTGGCTTAAATGGATTTGATAAATATAAGGTTTTAATTCTTCTGTCATTATTATCGGCTCTGGTTGCCGATACATTGCTTATGATAGAAGAAATTGACCTGCTTAAAAACGGCATGTTATATTTTATTATTGGCCATGTTTTTTACGTATTTGCTTTTTCCAGTGATATAACATTTAGAGTATGGAATATTTTTCTCATAGCAATACTCGTTGTTTTAAGTTTTCTGTATATCAGAGTTTTGGTGAAAACTGCAGGTAAAATGATTATTCCTGTAGTGGCATATGTGTTGATTCTGGATTTAATGGTGTATTTTGCTGTCACGGGGTTGAATAATGGATTATCGACATCGGCACTAATGGTTGCATCAGGGGCTCTTCTTTTTATGGTTTCAGACTTCATCTTATCGATAAACGCATTCGTTAAAACTATTCCCAACAGTACTGTTTATACATGGTTGCTGTACGCGCCGGCTCAATTTCTATTCGTATTATCTACATTTACTTCTTTTTAAATCACAATAATTATTGGAATAAAAATATTTTAAATCATATAAATATTTGAAATATAATGCCGTTTTTATTATTATGGCTGAATATATGAGTATTTTCTGTTCATATGCGTCCGGTAATAAAAACTTGACATCGATTTCCGGAGTCTTATTGTGTCAAAACTTTTCTTATAAGAATTTAGATAGTAATAAAGGGTTTGATTTGTCCGAAGATCGGATGTTTTCGCGATTAAAGAGATGAAGAGATTAACATCTTTAAGCGGTGTTATACTGGAATTTTGTATTTACGCTTATCTGCAAAAAAAGCACACTGCGGTAATATGTCATAATTTTTAAAAGCATCCAGGTTTGCTTCTGATAAAAAGATTGACAAATTCCGGGATGTGTTCAATGGTCAGACCACTAGACAGGTTGATATCTATTTAGTGTTGAATCCGGATTAACCCGGTAAGTTCGTTTTACGGTACACAAAGCTTAAAAAATACAGAAGTGCTTAAGTAAGCTAATATTTTTATTAAAGGAGATTAAAGATGAATAAAAAGCAAATGAAGTCAATGGACGGTAATGTTGCGGCGGCCCATGTGGCTTATGCTTTTACTGAAGTTGCAGCAATTTATCCTATCACGCCATCAACAACTATGGCAGAGCAGGTTGATGAATGGGCAGCTCATGAAAAGAGAAATATTTTCGGTAATATAGTAAGAGTGGCAGAAATGCAGTCTGAAGGGGGAGCCGCCGGAGCGCTTCATGGTTCACTCCAAAGTGGTGCGCTAAGTACAACATTTACAGCATCTCAGGGATTGCTACTGATGATACCGAATATGTACAAAATGTCCGGTGAGCTTCTTCCTGCAGTTTTTCATGTAAGTGCAAGAACTCTTGCAACTCAGGCTCTTTCAATTTTTGGTGATCACTCTGACATTTATTCTATCAGACAGACTGGTTTTGCAATGCTGGCTACGGGAAGTGTTCAGCAGGTAATGGATCTTGCGGGAGTAGCACATCTTGCTGCAGTTAAAAGCAGTGTTCCATTCCTCCATTTTTTCGACGGTTTCAGAACATCACATGAAATTCAAAAAATTGAAGTTATGGAATATGAGGATCTTGCAAAACTCCTTGATTATGATGCAATAGACAGATTTAGAAAAAAAGCTCTTAACCCGGAAAATCCATGTACCAGAGGTACAGCTCAGAATCCTGATATTTTCTTCCAGGCGCGTGAAGCTTCAAATAAGTATTATGAATCGCTTGATGATGTTGTCGAAGGATATATGCAGGAGATATCAAAAATCACAGGAAGAGAGTATCATCCATTCACATATTACGGTGCTCCTGATGCAGAGAACATAATTGTAGCTATGGGATCGGTAACAGAAACAATCAAGGAAGTAATAGATTATCTGACAACTAAGGGCGAAAAAATCGGTCTTATTACATGTCACCTATATAGACCTTTCTCTGAAAAGTATTTTATGAAAGTACTTCCTAAGAGTGTAAAGAGAATCTCAGTTCTTGATAGAACTAAAGAACCCGGTGCTAACGGCGAACCGATGTATCTTGATGTAAGAGATCTTTTCTATGGAAAAGCTAATGCTCCAGTTATTGTCGGCGGAAGATATGGATTAAGTTCAAAAGATACAACTCCTGCTCAGATGATTGCAGTATACGAAAATCTTAAATTGCCTGAACCGAAAAATGGTTTCACTGTTGGTATAGTTGATGATGTTACGTTTAAATCTCTCCCTGTTGGTGAAGATGTAAGCGTTGTCCCTTCCGGAACTATCGAAGCCAAGTTTTACGGTCTCGGTTCAGATGGAACAGTTGGAGCAAATAAGAATTCAATAAAGATAATCGGTGATACAACAGAGCTTTATTCTCAGGCATATTTTGCTTACGATTCAAAAAAATCGGGCGGTATAACTGTATCTCACCTGAGATTCGGATCAAAAGAGATTAAATCTACTTATCTTATATCACAGCCTGACTTTGTTGCCTGTCATGTACCATCTTATATTTTCAAATATAATGTACTAAGAGGATTGAAGAAAGGGGGGACATTCCTACTTAACAGCGCATGGAGTCCTGAAGAGACACTGGAGAAGCTTCCTGAAAAGTATAAATACTATCTCGCGAAAAATGATATTAAGTTTTATATAATGAACGCGACACAGATAGCCGACGAGCTTGGTCTTGGAACAAGAACAAATACTATTATGCAATCCGCATTCTTTAAATTATCAAATGTAATCCCTTTTGAAAAAGCAATCGGTGAAATGAAAGCTGCAATAAAGAAATCATACGGTAAAAAGGGTGATGACGTTGTTAAAATGAACAACGCAGGGATTGATAAAGGCGCTGAAGCAATTGTAAAAGTTGAGATACCAGAAGACTGGAAAAAAATCACGCTGTCAGCAGATGTTCAAGCGGGTAATGTTCCCGAGTTTATATCAAAAGTTGCTGAACCAATAAACAGGCTTGAGGGGGATCTTCTTCCGGTTAGCGCTTTCGTAGACAGAGCTGACGGAACAATGCCTTCAGCAACAGCTCAGTATGAAAAAAGAGGAATTGCTGTGCATGTTCCTAAGTGGGTGCCTGACAATTGTATTCAGTGTAATCAGTGTGCTTATGTCTGTCCTCACGCAGTAATCAGGCCATTCCTTCTGAACGAAAAAGAAGCTGCTGCTGCTCCTGCGGGAACTGCTCTTGTTGATGCTAAAGGTAAAGGACTTGAAGGGCTAAAATTCAGAATTCAGATCAGCCCTCTTGATTGTACCGGATGTGGAAACTGTGCTCAGGTCTGTCCTGCAAAGGAGAAAGCTCTTGTTATGGAATCACTTGAGTCTCAACTTTCGGAATCTGTGCCGTGGGAATACATGACGGAGAAAGTAGGATACAAAGATACTCTAATGCCTAAGAACACCGTAAAAGGGAGTCAGTTCTCAAGACCGCTCTTCGAATTCTCAGGTGCATGTGCCGGCTGCGGAGAGACTCCATACATCAAACTTATTACACAGTTGTATGGAGACAGGATGATGGTTGCAAATGCTACAGGATGTTCTTCTATCTACGGAGGTTCTTTCCCTGCGTCTCCATATTGCAAAAATGAGAAAGGTGAGGGTCCATCATGGGCTAATTCACTTTTCGAAGATAATGCAGAATATGGTTATGGAATGAATCTTGGTGTCGAGCATCAGAGAACACGAATCGCTGAACTTGCAGAGACATATATTAAAGATGGATCATCAGCCGAGCTGAAAACTCTTCTTAAAGAGTGGGTTGATAATAAAGCTAATTCTGAAAAAACAAAAGAACTTAGAGATAAGATTGTACCTCTTCTTGAAAAAGATAAAGCAGCTTCTGCCGTTGAGATTCTGAAATTGAAACAGTATCTGATCAAGAAGTCTATATGGATTTTCGGCGGAGACGGATGGGCTTATGACATCGGATACGGCGGACTTGATCATGTAGCTGCTTCAGGGGAGGATGTTAACATTCTTGTAATGGATACCGAAGTATATTCCAACACTGGAGGTCAGTCATCAAAAGCAACTCCTACTGCTGCAGTTGCAAAATTTGCAGCCTCAGGTAAGAAAATCAGAAAGAAAGATCTTGGTATGATGCTCATGTCTTACGGTTATGTGTATGTTGCACAGGTATCTATGGGTGCTAATCACGCTCAGTATCTTAAAGCAGTACAGGAAGCGGAGGCATATCCGGGCCCATCAGTTATAATCGCATATTCACCATGTATTAATCATGGACTTCGTGCGGGGATGGGTAAATCACAGCTTGAAGCTAAAATGGCTGTAGAGTGCGGTTACTGGAGTCTTTACAGATTCAATCCGATGCTTGAAGATGAAGGAAAAAATCCGTTTATTCTTGAATCAAAAGAACCGGATTTCGGCAAATTCCAGGATTTTCTTGCGGGAGAAGTAAGATACACATCTCTCAAGAAGGAATTCCCTGATACTGCCGGTGAACTTTTTGCAGCAGCTGAAGATAATGCAAAATGGAGATTTAACAGATACGTAAAACTTGCAGATAGTAAATAGATAGTATAAACAGGAAAGGGCTATCATTATGATAGCCCTTTCATTTATTGCTGAGTTTTAATAATTTACTGTTAAAGTACCCGTAGATGCCGTGTAGTCAGAGTTTTAGAACCTGAAACCAGGTGGGTTCCCGCATATGATATCAGACCTTCTCCTCGAGAGAGCTTGATCCTTAATCACAAATATTGAGATCCCGAAATTTTAGTAGGTTCAAAACATTGTATGACTAATCACGGGCACCACAGGCATAATTAATAAAAAATACAT
>JBBRFT010000084.1:0-12964 GCA_038241375.1 Spirochaetota bacterium | reverse complement strand
ATTTAGTTGTTACAGACATGGATATTGACAATGAAATAAAGAATAATAGTGTAAAAATTTCCGATCCTACAACTGACCGGGAGAGAATCAGAAAACAGATTGAAGAGAAGAAACTGGAAAAATTAAAAAATGATCTGTCTGAAAAAATAAATAAAATTGCTGCATCTAATGGTACTTTTACTTCAGCCAACTCTGTCTTGAAGGGGAAAGTTGCTAAAAGTTCAAAGTTTAAAATCGGCGAACCGGTAAAAACAGAAGAAAAAGAGCCTAAATCAATTTCAGCATTAAACAACTCAAATATATTTACAGAAAAATGTCTTACACTTGCATTGAATACATCTTCACCGGCAATTATCGCCGGATCTGGAATTTATATATTCACCCCTATCATTAAAACAATTCCATCGGCTTCTATTGATAAAGATGCTCTTGAAAAATCATTTAATGTGGCTAATAACAGCAGTGCAAATATGATAACAAGAAATCTTCTTAAAGTTATGAATGAGAAATCAAAAATAATAAAAAATTTAAAAACTGATTGATAATATTCAGCAATCAGTATATAATATCCTATATAATACAAACAGGAGCCTTGAACGGAATGAGTATAAACGCAGAGTATATCAATCCTTTTCTTGAAGCTGCAAGTGTTGTTTTTAAATCAATACTTAATGTGGATCTTCGAAGAGGAAAACTTATAATCAAGGACACACCTCTTCCATCTATGGATATTGCCATTATCATTGGTATTACAGGCGGTATAACCGGTGAAATTGTTTACAGCATGAGTTATCCAATGGTTGAAAAAATAGCGGAAGTACTTATTCCGGGTCTTTCAGAAGAGCAGATCAAGCATGAATACAAAGATATAGTTGGAGAGCTTGCAAATATGATTACCGGAAACGCTATGAATCTTTTCGCATCAACTGGGAAAGTAATTGATATAACAACCCCGACGGTAATCGAAGGGAAAAATTTTAGTATTACAATGATTAAACAGACCACACTTGGTATAACACTTTACAGCCCTATGGGTCAGCTTGAAATGAATATTGCACTTAAATAACAAATTAACAGCTTACTAAAAAACCCCTGATATGATCAGGGGTTTTTTAGTATAAGAGACATTTATTTATCACAATCTCTATAACATTTGTTTTTAACAGCTTCACAGGCAGCCTTTTTGGCTTCATTGTTAACAGCTTTTTTAATACAATTGTCATAAGTAGCATCACATCCTGCTTTGCATGCAATTACTTTCGGATCAGGTTTCTGAATACCTGAACATTGAATAAAACTTACAGCCAACAACATAAATGATAGTAAAATTAAAACTTTTTTCATACCTGCCTCCGGGCATTCTTAGTAGTTGTTACATGGATATTACAGCTATAATTAAATTAATAAAACTTCATATACATTAGATAACAAAACATATAAAATAAGTCAATTTAAATTATTTATAATCCGGGATATGCCGTCCAATCATTCTCATTTATTGTATAATCACCGAACACTGAGGGAGCATTCTCCTGCAAAATCTTCAACATCTGAAGACATACTCTGCGGATCTCCCACTGAGCAGCTTTCTCAAGCCTTACATTGAAAACTGCTCTGAGTTCTCTGAAATTAGCAGAAAAAACAATCTGACTTTCCAAAGCATTCGGGAGGATAAATCTTGCATTCTCTTTTTTTATCCCCATATCCCGGAATTTATTATATGTTTCTCTGGAATGTTCAATAAAATCTCTATAAATTGCCAGTGCTTCACTGTTTTCATTTATTTCAGGGGGAACAATATAGTTAAATTCACCTTCATCCACATATCTCTGCGATTGCTGTGAAAAACTTGCAATCCGGTGTCTTACTATCTGATGCGTAAAAGTTCTTGATGCACCAAGTATTCGAAAAGAGGCTGTTGCATGTTCAAGGATTGAATGATGCCCCCTCTTTATCGCATTCCTTATAAAGTTTTTCTCACTTTCATCGGTCATTTTTGACAATGAAAGATAGCAGGTTCTACCCGCTTCCTCAATCAGTTTTTCAGCATCAGGTGTTATTGCTAACAGTATTACTTCAGGCTGATGTATTTCCATTTCAGTCCTCTTGCTCAATTTTTAAATTTAATATTTACAACTTTATTTTAATCCCGAAAACCTTCGGCTTAAATAACCTGTCTATAAGCGGTACCATTGCATTCATAAATAATATTGCAAACATTACACCTTCAGTGTAACCAACAATAATCCTGATTAAAAATGTGATTAATCCGCACCCCACTCCGAAAATGATTAAGCCCCGATCTGACAGGGGAGTCGTAACAGTATCCGTCGCCATAAAAAAAGCTCCAAGAAATAACCCGCCTGAAAAAATATGAATCATAGTTAAAAATCCGGGTAAGGGATTCCCTGTATTGTAATAGTATATATAAGCCGATAGAGCCATGGTGCCAATAAACGAAACAGGAATATGCCATGAGATAATTTTCCGCCACATTAAAAAAATACCGCAAATAAGAATAAGAATTGCAGATGTTTCACCGATACATCCACCTATATTTCCGATAATCAGTGACTGGAGTATATTATTAGTTATAAAAAAATCATAAAGACTATCTATGGAGATATTATAATCAAGGGCAAGCTTCCCCCCGTTTTTTAATATGGTAAGAGGTGTGGCTCCGGTTATTGCCATAAATGCTTCCGAAGTAAAATTACCCGCAGTAACAAGTTTTTCTGCGATTACCGAACCGGCGGGAAACACATGCCAGTTTGATGCCATATCCGAAGGACGTATAAGCATCAAAAATGCACGTCCGGCAAGCGCCGGGTTGAAAATGTTAGCGCCGAGTCCTCCAAAAAATTCCTTAAATACAACTACCGCAATAACAGTACCAAGCACGGGAATCCAAAGCGGGATATGCGGAGGAACACTCATCCCCAGGAGCATACCGGTTATAGCAGAAGAACCATCAAGAACTTTTATTTTTCTTCTCATCATAATCTGACAAAGAAACTCTGCTGCTATTCCGGATAACACACATACTCCGAGAATCAAAGCAGCCTTCAGACCGAATATATATACAGAGAAGGCTGCTGGAAGAGTCAGAACAGCAGCAACTGTCCACATTATACTTTTAACACTATCACCGGACTTAATATGAGGAGGCGGCGATAATACTAGATTTGATTTTTCTTTAACTCCAGGCATAATTATCCTTTTATTACTTTTTTTGCCCGGAGAGTGATTCCATCGCAATATTCACAAAATAACTCAAGGGCCTTTTCGCCGGACATACATAAGAACAACTGCCGCATAATATACAAGCTTCAGGACGAAATGATGCTACAGTATCAAACGCCCCCTTTTCAACTGCTCCTGCTATATCGCGGGGAATAAGGCCGGAAGGACAAACTGACACACATCTTCCGCACCTGATACATGGGACAGAAACTTCATTACAAGTCTCTTTATCTGATAAGAACAAGATTCCTGAAGTACTTTTTATTACAGGGAGCTCCATATCATCAACCGAAATACCTCTCATAGGTCCACCTATTACAACTCTGCCCGGAACTCCCTTTAATCCGCCGCACTCTTCAATTATGTCTGAAATACGGGTCCCTAATCTAACTTTATAATTACCCGGTCTATGAATCATATCTCCGGATACAGTAATGAAACGATCAATTAGAGGCTTATTAAAAAGAACAGCTTCTCTTATTGCAAATATAGTCCCGATATTAAGAACTACAACACCGGAATTCCGAGGAAACTCCGAAGGGGACAATGTACGACTCAGCAATGAATATATAAGCTGTTTTTCGGACCCTTGGGGATATTTAGACTGGAGATGTTTTATCACAATTTTTTCTTCGGGATGGATCTGTTTTACTGCTTCATTTAAAGCTTTTATTGCCGGTTTTTTATTATCCTCAACCGCTATTATTGCTTTGCTGATTCCGATTATTTTAAGTGTAATCTGAATCCCCTCAATAATTTCATTGGGATAAGTTTTCATTATCACATCATCTGATGTTAAATAAGGTTCACTTTCTGCGCCATTGACAATCAGGGTATCTATTTTTAATCCGGGGGATGAGGTTAACTTAGCTGCCGTGGAGAACGCATCGCCTCCGAGACCCGCAACTCCGGAAGTACGTATCATTTCAAGAAGTATTGCCGTATCTTTATTTCTCCAGTCATTTAATTCAGCTGGAGAAGATCCGGTAGTAGTGAAAGCACCTTCAGCTTCAATCAGAACTGTTGTCTGATGAACATTGAATAACAGGGAATCAATTATATCTATAACCTTGCCCGGCACTGATGCATGAACATTAACACTGTCATCACCCTGCGCAAGACCGATGAGTTCGCCTTCATTAACGACATCACCTTTTTCTACTACAGGTTTCGCTGCTACACCTGCATGCTGAATCATCGGGATATAACATACCTGAGGTACCGGTAAATTCATGATGCCAGCATTCATGGTTAGGTTTTTTTTTTGAGGAGGATGAATTCCTCCTCTAAAGGAGTTGAACACGACTATACATCCTTGGTGGAATAAATCTCATCCTTAATAGGAAGTTCTTTTCTTAAATTCTTTATATATGGGAAAAGCTCACCGCACTCTTCATAGTATTCACATTCATCCATAATTCTTCTTGCCACTGTAAAATACTTATAAAGTTTCTCCTCACCGGATCTTTTAGACCACATTTTTTTGATACATTTGACTCTTAAAACATATCTATCCGGCTCAGATTCATACTGTCTGATTACTATACACTGCATACAATTTGAGCAGAAAATTTTCTCTTTGGACATTAAAATACTCCTTGGAAGTTCGGTAATTATACAACTTTATACACAATATTACATTATTATGGGAAATTACGGTAATTATAAAATATGAGTTAATAATACTACAATAGAATCGATTTGTACAAACCGTCAAGAAAAAAATAATAACCGTTCTATTGACAGTTGACTGGCCTTAAAACAGAATTACGTTCACATATATATCGGAGATAAGCATCCTGTATCAGAATAAAACCGCTATAAAATAAAAAAGCTCCCGTAAAAGGAAGCTTTTCTATTTTATTATGAACAGTCTTAAACTGAATTTCAACTCTGCTTAGTTATTATCTCTTAAGGGATATTATCTCCTGAAGCATCTGGTCTGCAGTTGTTATGGTTCTGGAGTTTGCCTGGAAACCTCTCTGAGTAATAATCATATCTGTAAACTGGTCTGAAAGATCCACATTTGACATCTCGAGAGTTCCAGCAACCATCTTACCTCTTCCTGCTTCTGAAGCAGCTCCAACATTTGCCATACCTGAGTTATTGGAAACTTCAAAGAGATTCTCACCGGTCGCGAGCAGACCCTGAGGATTGGTAAATACTGCCATTGCCATCTGTCCTATACTCTGCTTGGTACCGTTAGAATATACACCGGTAATCAGACCTGAATTATCTATACTGAATGTTTCCATATAGCCCATTGCAAATCCATCCTGCTCAACAGCCTTTGTTGTAGATGTTGAAGAGAACTGTGTAATCCCAGAAAGCACACCTGCTTCACCAAGATTAAGAGCAATGTTCCGGACCTGCGGATCACCTTCTACTCTGTAATTTGCGTTTATTGACAGAATCCCCTGATTCAGTTCATCCGGGCTTGACCCGTCACCTACTGAAATAAGTTTACCGTCCGGGCTGAATCTAAGATTTACTCTACTGGAAGGATTCGCCTGATTATTCTGTCCGGCTCCAGCAGGTACATCAAGTGTTACAGGACTGTTAACTCCGCTTATTGCAGCTGATGCTGTCCACTGATTAAATCCGGTCTTCCAGAAAGTCATGGTAAGCCTGTGAGTATTACCAAGATTATCATAAGTGTCAATACTTGTCGTAACCGCAGCTGAAGCTCTCGTTCTTGCATTTGCTTCTGGCGGTACTATACCACTTCTTGAATCGAGATTACATTTGTAACGTATATTATTTGTCTCTTTTGCATCTATTTTACTGTAAACAGGAACAATTACATCTTCAGTAGCACCATTGGCTCGAACAACCTTCTGTCCATTAGCATCAGTCGTCGCCATCCATCCCTGAACTTTAAGACCATTAGACGGATTGACCAGAGTTCCATCTTTATCAATTCCAAAAGTACCTGATCTTGTATAGAAATTTTTATCACCATCTGCAACAACAAAGAATCCATCTCCGGAAATCGCGACATCGGTCTGATTCCCCGTTGTCTGAAGACTACCCTGTGTAAAGATCCTGTCGATTGAGGCTATTGTCATCCCGAGGCCAACCTGCTTCGGATTTATCCCTCCTCTGTTCTCTTCCGGTTTAGCAGCACCGGACATAGTCTGAGAAAGCATATCCTGAAATGTAACCCTTTGTGTTTTATAACCATAAGTATTTACGTTCGATATATTATGACCAACAACATCCATCCTGGTCTGATGATTTTTTAATCCTGAAACACCTGCAAAGAGTGAACGCATCATATCGGATAACCCCTGTTTTTTATATTATCGTCAACTGAAAGCTTTTTAATAAGCCCAGTTAATTAGTTTTTTCTTTTACACTTACAGAATGAATATTTTTCAAAAGAACTTCTTCTTTACCGACTCCAATCATCAGATCTTCTCCTTTGTAAAATACAGAATTAACTGTTCCACTAACCGATTTTTTCTGGACCGGATCATATGCTTCTATATCTTTCCCTAAAATCCCATATGCTTCTGAAGATTTCGAACTTAGAACCAGATTTTTTATCTCTTTGTTTAAATTCGACATCTGCTCAAGACTCGAGAACTGGGCCATTTGTGAAATGAACTCCTTGTCCTCCATAGGTTTTGTAGGATCCTGATGCTGTAGTTGAGTTACCAGAAGTTTAAGGAATGAATCTTTCCCCATACCGCTCTTTTCTCCCGGTTCTCCGGTTTTGTTTTTCTTGTTTGTTTCATTTGCCATTATTGAAGTAGTGGCTTTTTCAAAAGCTGACATTTCATAAGTCTGCATAAATAACTCCTATATTACCATATTGATATGACCGGTATGTGCAGCAGAATTCGAATTATACTGTTCAGCTGCTGCAATAACCTCTTTATCTGATTTCGGATATAACAAACCCCGTAATTCTGCATCATCCTTCTGTTTTAAATATTTTTCCCGCTGATCATCCACGTTGACACTGAATTCACCAACAGCAATACCGGCCTCTTCCAATTGTATTTTCAAATTATCAAGATTACTCAAAAGCATACTCTTAACATCTTCACTATCGACCATAAACTTTCCGGTAATTACACCATTTTCCATAACAAGATTAACATTTACATTTCCAAGTTCCTGGGGGTTTAATCTTACTGTAAATGTTCCATTACGGCTATCCCGGACTGTTACTTTTGCTTTATCAATAATCTCCTGAAGATTTTCTTTAAAATCAGGCATCTTCCCGTTATGTAAAACTCTGTCTAAACCGGATTTCGATGATAATTCAAATTTACTGCCGTTATAATTTAAATTATCTTTCCCTGAATTTTTATCTCTTGCTCCGCTCTTATCAGAGGAGGTATCATCAGCCAGCGCTATTTTTTTTGATGAATGATCTTCAAATGGTGTCACAGAGATTTTTTTATCATTTTTAAGCTCTTCCCCCACTGCGATTTTCGCTTCGTGCTTAACAATCTCTTTTGCTTTATTCTTTTTCATCCCTTCAATTATAGTTGAAGCGAGCTCTTTCAATTCTTTATCACTTAAGGGCTGATGTTTATTTGATAATTTTCTACTCTCCGGACCTTTAGATGCTTCTCTATTTATTAATTCCTTTAGATCCTTAATGAAATTATGTAAGTTTTCAGAATAGTTTTTATTATTTTTTTCCGGATCATTTTTTTTAGAAGAAGAAGTTAATTCAATATTCTCTTTGTCTTTTTTGAATTTTAAACCGGCAGCCAGTTTTTGAAGATTTTCCTCTTCATTTTTTTTATTACCGCTGAATGCAGCTTTAATTATGTCCAGAAGAGTTTTAATATTCCTCTCGTCATTAAGCTGATCAGCTGGTTCTGCCTTATCTTCAGATTCTTCATTACTGTTTTTTTTATTTTTTATCTCTTTCGAGGAATTTTCACTTTTCTGTAAAGACTCTTTATTCTCCGGCTTCTCTTTTTCATCTAACTTTGTTTCATTTTTAACCGGTTGTTTCGTATCTTCTATCTTTTTTGTACTTGAATTAACGTCGAGGTTATCTTTCCCGGTTCCGGCTTGTTTTACATCTCGATCAGTATTATCACTTTTTCTGTCAATGCGGGAACTATCATTTTTAAAGTTGTTTACAGAGGGATCTGAAAACGTATCAGGTCTGTTCTCAACAATGTTTTTTTTGTCTTCGAAACCGGTTTTCTCCATAATCATGGCAAAAAAATCATTCCTGGATTTTCCCGGCATATTATCTGAATTTTCTCTATCCGGAATTTTTACAAGATTCATAAGACTATTCTGATTTACTTTTACATAATCAAACATGATTACCTCTTTAAGCAGCTGCTTTTAAAACTGAATCATTTACCCTGACCGCAAAGGGATGGATAAAAATTGTCAGAATCTGTTCTAAAACAGATAGCTGAACAATTGAGCTTCTTAATGATTATTATCGTGTTAAAATTGATTTTACTGAATTGAAATTAAAAAAAAATGCAGATAGTTACAAGAGGTTATTAAACATAAATAAACAAAATGAATTATATTTATATTATAATTTATATAAATATAATTCATTCATAAAACACTATAGCATTTTATGAATGAAATAGTACACAATCAGTCATTATGAAGGAGCGATAGCGACTAAGAAATCTGATTCTTGGATTAAATTTAAGATTTCTCACATACGTTCGAAATGACAAGATCTAATCCAATCCTAAAATACTCTAGTACGAAGATTTATTCATTTTTATATTATTAAGAATACCAATCCCCATCATTATCATAAAAAGATTGGACCCTCCATACGAAAAAAATGAAAGAGGGAGTCCTGTTACAGGCATAATTCCGATAACCATACCAATATTGATGAAAATATGAAAAAATAATATTGAAACAATACCAATTGCAAGCATCGCTCCGAATTTATCTCTTGTATCAAGTGAAATCCGGATTCCCCTGTAAATTATCAAACCGAGAATAAAAAGAAGTAAAATTGCTCCGGCAAAACCGAGTTCCTCTGCTACAACTGCAAAAATAAAATCTGAAGTTTTTTCGGGAAGAAAACCGAGTTGAGTTTGAGTACCATGCAGAAATCCCTTGCCGAAAAAACCGCCCGACCCTATAGCAACTTTAGATTGTATTATATTATACCCGGAACCATGAGGATCAAGATCCGGATTAAGAAATACCAGAATTCTTTTTTTCTGATAAACTTTAAACCAGTTCTGAATTACGACTGACAATAACAGCCCCAAGGAAACAACAGCTGCCGGTATATAGATCTTTCGTAAAAAACTTTTATTTACAAAGTAATGGGTTATGAATGTTGTAATCGCAATAATAAGAAGAACACCGGCTACTGTGAAAAGAACATCAACATGTACAAATAACTGTACTATAAAATTCCCCCCTTTGTATCCGGACCATTCCCAATAGGTTAAAAGCATAGGAAACAAAAATGCAATGCCTGCAATAAGAATAATTGAAACAAGATGGGAAACGTCTGATCCTCCAAGAAAGAGCATGGTAAAAAGAACCGGGATAAATATTGCCGCAGTTCCTAAATCAGGCTGCTTTAATATTATTAAAACGGGAATAAGAACAATTAATGATGGAACAAGGAGCTCTTTGAAATTTTTAATATCTCTCTCGCGAAGCTCAAGATACTTTGCAAGAAGTATCACCACACCGAGTTTCATAAACTCAGAAGGCTGAATTGAGAAAAAACCGAAAGTAAGCCAGGAGGAAGATCCTCTGATCGGGCGGCCAAAAACAGTAGTAATGAGTACTATAAACAATAAAAAACCGTAAATATATAGAGCATAATCTCCCAGCACTCTGTAATTTATTATTGACATTACAACCATAAAGATAATCCCCATAATAAACCAGATTATCTGTTTTTTATATAAACCTTTATTTGCCGCAATAGCCGGATCGAAACCGGCACTATATATCATTAATATCCCGAAGGTGATGGCAAGGAAAACTGCACCAATCAGGACAATATCCATTCTGCTGAAAAAATCTCTGTTAAACATCTGCTACTTCCTTGAAATGTTTTCCTTATCCTGAACTTTAAAATAACCCTGCTGAATCAGTTTGCCGAATATCTTATCCGCAACCGGCACGGCAGCGACTGCTCCCCACTGGCCGTATTCGATGAAAACCGTAACGACAATAGAATCATCGGTCTGTTCTCCGAATGGAGCGAAGCCGATAAACCAGGCATGCTGAGAAACATTATCTTTTCTGTTTGACCGGGTCTGTGCGGTACCGGTCTTTCCGCCTATAGCTACCTTATAGCGATTCATTGGTTGCCCCGATCCACCAATTACAGTGTCTCTCATACCCTGCTTTACTATTTCCAGGGTCGTTGGGGAGAGCGGAATTTCACGCAATTTTTCTTTTTTAGTCTCGCTGATAACTGTTCTGTTATCCGGTGAAAATATCTGCTTAACAAGATACGGTTTATAAACAATACCATTATTAACTATTCCGCAAAGCATATTAGCCATTTCGATTGGTGTCACAGCAAGAAATCCCTGGCCGATTGACATATTTATAGTATCCCCATCAAACCATGGCTGACCGAATGTCTTCAGTTTCCACCTTTGCGATGGTACAAATCCTGATATCTCGCCGGGTATATCTATACCGGTAATTTCACTTAATCCGAGATAATCCGCATATTTCATCATATTACTGGGTCCGACACTCATACCTAGATTATAGAAATAAACACTACAGGATTTACCGATTGCCCAATAGAGGTCAAGTGTCCCGTGCGGCTTAAAGCAATAAAAGTCGTGATCGACATACCCCTTAAGTGTGTATTTACCCGAACAGTAATAAGTTTTATCTGCATGAGTCTTCTCAGTTTCAAGCGCTGCTATTGCAGTGACAAGTTTAAATGTAGAAGCCGGAGGGTATCTTGACTGAATAGATCTGTTTAAAAACGGTTTTTTGGGATCAGCATTCAAGTCCCGTATTGTTTTAGAATTATCTTTTGAAATTATTGCGTTGGGATCATATCCCGGTTTACTAACCAATGCAATAATTTCTCCGGTTGACGGTTTTACAACTACAACAGTCCCGTAATTGTTACCAAGAGCATCAAAAGCCGTCTGCTGAATTTCATAATCGATGGTAAGAACTATATTATTTCCGCCGAAAGGGGTCTGACCAACCTCTTCATCTTCAGTTCTGTTATTTACGTCAACAATTCTCCTGATAAAGCCGTCTTCACCTCTCAGATGTCTGTCATACTGCTTTTCAACACCGGCTTTCCCGATATTCTGGTAATACTTATACCCTTGATTCTTAAGACTATTATACTCTTCTTTGTTTAAACTTCCGGTATAACCGATAGAATGTGCAAAAAGTTCACCGTAATTATAAACTCTTATGGGAGCATCCTCCCAATGGATATTCAGAAAAGCATTCTTGTGTGATGCAATTTTTTCCACCACATCAAAAGTGACGTCATCTTTAAGCAGAAATCTCTCCCAGGCATTACTTTTTTTAATCTCAGCAAGAAGCTCGACCGGATTAATCTCAATTACCGCGGAAAGTCTGATAAGAACTCCCATTAACTCGTCATCACTTTTAAATAACTCAGGGATTGTTGTTAAATTAAAGGAAGGTCTATTTGAAACAATTACTGTCCCCGAAACACCTTTCTGGAAATGCCTGTCGTAAATCTCCCCTCGAGGAGCCGGGATTGGAATATTATTCTCCATGTTGCGGGTTGCTCTAAGGCTGTACTCTTTCCCTTGAACGATCTGAAGATTAATGAGCTGGAGTGCCAGAATCGCGAAGACTGAGGAAACGCCGATGATGAACATAAGCATTCTCTTCCTGAATGCTTCAAGCATCCTGGCTTTAAGAGAAGTCTGGGACATTTATAAATAACCCTCCCGCTCCAACTCTCCGCGAAATACTTTATCAAATATAAAAAATAGAGGGGGGGCAAGCAGCGCATTATAAAAAGCTTCCGGAATAATAACGTGAATGATACTGGAAAGCATTCCCTGAGTGAAAATATAGCTCAAGAATAGCGTAATGATCCCTTTCAGCAGAGTTGAAACGAAAATCAGAAGAATTATTGTAGGAACATTACTTTTAAGAACCGAACGTCCTAACATTCCGACTATAAAACCAACTGCCAGCTTCGGGAGAGCAAGAAAGCCGTAAGGTGAATTTGAAACAGCATCATGGAATAATCCGCTTACAAAACCGGTTACCTGTCCATTCATAGATCCGAAACTATATCCTACATAGACGACAATTATAAAAATAAGATCCGGTTTAACACCTGCTATTCTTATGACATCGAATGATGGATGGCTCTGTACAAGAAGTGATATAAGAACAATAACTCCGGTAATAATATATGTTACTATCATTTTAACTCCTCAAACAGTTCAAAAAGATCCTTATCAGGAGCTTTTTTTATTATGAAAACTTCTTCGAGGAGACTGTAATCAATAAATGGTTTTACTATTGCCCTTTGATATGGACTCGATTCGAGCAACTCTGATTTAACAACAGTTCCCAGAACCAGTCCTGGAGGGAAAACACCTGCCTGCCCGGAAGTGATGATTAAATCTCCGAATTTAACGGGTGCTGCCCTTGTAATATAATTAACAACACATAAATTAGAGTTGTATGTATAACCTGACAGAAGACCGGGGAACCTGTTTTCTCCGATTTTTACACCGATTTTAATATCGGGTGC
>JBBRFT010000083.1:0-12980 GCA_038241375.1 Spirochaetota bacterium | reverse complement strand
CGGGCGAACATCTATATAAGAAAGAGAAATTTATTATTCAAAATAAGGGGTAAATATATGCAGATTAAAGACGGATTTTCAGCTGAGGAGATCTTCACGACTCCAACCGGTTATGCCTATAACGATTTTATAATTCTTCCCGGTTATATCGACTTTGCTCCTGATGATGTATCCCTTGAAACAAATCTTACTAGAAATATTAAGCTTAAAAGTCCACTGGTTTCAAGTCCAATGGATACAGTAACTGAAGCTGAAATGGCCATTGCCCTTGCGCTATGGGGCGGAATTGGTATTATTCATTATAATAATACAATTCAGCAGCAGGCCGATCTGGTGGGCCGTGTTAAAAGATATGAAAACGGGTTTATAAATAAACCTCTTGTATTATCACCTCAGCATAAAATCAGTGATGTAGACATGATCAAGGCACGATATAATTTTTCAGGAATACCTGTAACAGAAGACGGAAAACTTAATTCTAAACTTGTAGGTATAGTTACAAACAGAGATATAGATTTCGAGAAAGACAGAACAAAAACTCTTTCTGAAGTGATGGTGAAAGATCTCCTTACTGCCAGAGAGGGTATTACTTTATCTGAAGCGAATAATATTCTTAGAGCATCAAAAAAAGGGAAGCTCCCTATAATTGACTCCGAAGGGCGACTTGTAGCACTTCTCAGCAGAAGTGATCTCCTCAAAAACAGAGAGTTCCCTCTTTCTACAAAGGATGAAAAAAAGCAGCTGCGCGTTGGAGCAGCAATCTCTACTAAAGATGAATCTAAAGAGAGACTCGCGGCACTTAATGAAGCGGGAGTTGATGTTGTTGTTATTGATTCAGCTCAGGGGAATTCAATCTACCAGATTGAAATGATAAAGTATATAAAGAAGAATTATCCGAATATAGATATTATAGGCGGAAACGTAGTTACTGAAGAGCAGTGTGAATTGCTTATCAAAGCTGGTGCAGATGCTCTTCGCATAGGTATGGGGCCAGGCTCTATATGTACAACTCAGACAACCATGGCCGTAGGACGCCCGCAGGCAACAGCTGTATACCGCACAGCAAGATATTCCAACAAGCAGGGTATCCCTGTCCTCGCTGATGGCGGTATTGCTAACATTGGTCACATTTCCAAGGCTCTGGCGTTGGGAGCTTCTACCGCGATGATGGGATCTATGTTTGCCGGGACTAATGAAGCTCCCGGTGAATATTTTTATGATAACGGTGTAAGATTAAAAAAGTACCGCGGTATGGCATCAATGGAAGCTATGGAAGCCGGCGGGAATAAGAGATATTTTGCAGAGGACGCGAAGATTATTGTGGCTCAGGGAGTTTCCGGGGCTGTAATGGATAAGGGTTCCATGAATGATTATGCACCCTATCTGCTTCAGGGACTTAAGCATTCATTTCAGGATATAGGGGTAAAGAATGTTAAGACTCTTCATGAAAATCTCTACTCAAAAGAGCTGAGATTTGAAATACGATCGGCAATGGCTCAGAGAGAGGGGCATGTTCATGATATGTATTCCTACAAAGAACCGCAATTTATGTAGTAACCGGTATAACTAATCATTAACAGGGGCTGTTGCCCCTTGTTCCTTTTTTATTCATATCTCCGGAACATCTATAATTTCCAATCGGCTGCTGATTCTATAAATAAAAAATTCTTGAATAATCAATAGAGTATTATATTAATAACAAAAAATTATAACAGTGATAATATTATGAAATCAAAAGTCAGTTTTTCATCTAACAGCATTAAAATACAGACACCTATTACTTTTCTTCTTATTCATTCAGTTTTCGGCGGCCTGCTCATGGGAACTGGAATATATTATCTGGGGGAAATAAATCCGATTGATCACATCCTTATAGGATTCGGAATTATACTCCTTTTCTCTGGCCTGTTTTCTCTTCTTAATACTAAATACTATAAGATACTGATTAATGAAGATCCGGGATACCTTAGTCTTGTAGAATCAACAGGGTGGGACATCTCCCCCCTTAAAATTCCGTATAAGTATTTTACAGAGATTGTTATACAATACATAGTTAACAGAAATAAACCGGAGTACGGTATACTTCTTAAAAACAGAATGGGCGCTCTTCTGCTTATTGCTAAATCTAATAGTGAAAAGCGGATTACTGATTTTAAAACCAGGTTTGAAAAAACTATTGGTCTTCCTGTAAAAGAGAACAGCGAAATACCTTATGATATGATAGACCATAAACAAACATATGATCCGTATAATGTTGTGATTCCAGCTAATTCCAGCATCAGGGTCACGGAGAGAAGAGATTCACAAGGCGTAACATGGAAGATTAAATATCATCCGCTGCAGATTGCCTTTATGTTTGTAATTTATTATGGGTTTTACCATATAATTAATTTTGTCGTTGTACCGGCGGGGCGGCTGAATATTGCCGCTACTATTGTGCTCTACACAGCTCTTGGCGTTATTCTCTCTTTCCTGATTATTGCGGTTATAGCGAATTTTTTCGGTACTCACTACGTTATAATAAATAAAGATTCCATTATCCATTTTAATAAAGTACTTGGAAAAAAGTTTAACGAAAATGAGATTAAAAAATCGGATATTTCACTTGTAAGAAGTTCTATTGAGTTCAGCAATGAGGATATGGTCATTGCCAGCAGAGCTGGTGTTGAAGGTGTGAATAATCTTATAAAACGATTTAATTCGGCAACAAGAGCCGAGAAGAAAAAAGTAGGAGTTAAAGATAAAAATTTATTCAAGAAAGAGATCATGAAATTGAATGAATCCAATCTGAAAATTGCAGAGAAGATTTTTATTGAACAGTTTATTCTGAAGCATCTCTAGGGGAAAAGAATGATCGGTAAATTAAAAGGAAGTATAGAAGATTTAAAGCCGACTGAAATGATTCTTGATGTAAATGGAGTCGGTTTTGAGTTGACGATCCCTTTCTCTACTTATGAAAAGATCCAGAATGAAACCATTGTTACGCTTCTTGTTCATACGATTCACAAAGAGGATCAGTTCAGGCTTTTCGGATTTTATACCAAGATTGAGAAAGATATTTTTAAATCTCTTATAAATGTAAGCGGCATTGGTCCGGCAATGGCAATATCTGTCATCTCTGGAATTACTCCTGAAATACTCATTGAAGCTATTCGATCTCAGAATCCGGCGCTCCTTATTAAGATTCCCGGAATAGGAAAAACAAAGGCTGAAAAACTTTTATTTGAACTTAAAAGAAAACTCCCGCAGCTTGAAAGAATTGCCGGTCCTGCAAGTGAAATTCCCTCTAAAAAGAGTGATGCAGTTGAAGCTTTAGTCGCTTTAGGATTTGATGAAAATAAATCCGTGAAATGCGTTAACGAAATCACTCTGGAAAAAGGTGAAATCGGAATTGAAGAGATAATTAAACAAGCCTTGAAAATGATTTCATGACTCAATAAGTCTTTTATAAATAGAGTTTATGAACATTTTGAGAATACTGTTTCAATTCCGGCTTTTTTTATTGACAGGAGTCTGTAATTTTTAAACAAGTATATTAACATATAACTGATTATCTTATCAAGAGTGACTGAGGGACAGGCCCTTTGAAGTCACGGCAACCATTCTGTAAAAGGAAAAGGTGCTAATTCCTTCGGATAATATCCGAGAGATGAGATCGCAGGTTTTGAAATATAAACCGCTGTCTCGATTATAGGCGGTTTTTTTATGAATAAAAATGTTAAACAAGTTGAAAAGGGGAGTGTGGGTGTTGTTGAAATACAATATTTCACCTTTGGTAATTCCCCGCATGAACTGATTCTCTCCAGCGGGGAAAAACTTGGACCCGTTACTATCGCTTACGAAACCTACGGAACACTTAACAGTGAAAAAAATAATGCTATTCTGTTGAATCACGCACTATCCGGCAGTTCTCATGCCGCGGGATATTATAGCTCTACAGATAAAAATCCCGGATGGTGGGATGCATATGTTGGCCCCGGTAAAGCCTTTGATACTGATATCTATTTTGTCATCTGCTCGAACGTAATCAGCGGGTGCAGCGGTTCAACAGGGCCTTCTTCGAACAACCCGGATACAGGCAGGCCTTACGGACTCGATTTTCCTATGATTACAATTTCAGATATGGTTAATGCGCAGTATCATCTTGTTAAACATTTAGGAATCGATAAGCTTCTGGCAGTATCCGGCGGTTCTATGGGTGGGATGCAGGCTCTTCAGTGGACAATATCATATCCGGAAATGGTAAATTCATGCGTTGCCATTGCCACTTCGGCGTCTCTTTCTGCACAGGGGATTGCTTTTAACGAGGTAGGGCGTCAGGCGATATTAAATGATCCATCCTGGAATAAGGGAAATTATTACGATGGAGAAATTCCACGTGCGGGACTCTCTCTTGCCAGAATGATAGGGCATATCACTTATCTAAGTGAGAAACACATGCATGAAAAATTCGGAAGAAATTTTCAGGATTCCGGCGAGAAGGTTAAAGATCTTTCATCGGAATATTCGGTTGAATCGTATCTCCGTCATCAGGGTATAAAATTTGTCGAGAGGTTTGATGCTAATTCATATATTTATATAACACGTGCAATAGATCATTTTGACCTGAAAGAGGATTACGGCGGTAATCTTACATTTGCATTTGAGAATGTTAATGCTAATTTTATGGTGATGAGTTTTACAACGGATTGGCTTTACCCCAGTGATAACTCCAGAGAGATAGTCCGGGCTCTCCGGGTAAACGGGAAGAACGTAAACTATACAGATATAGTTACAGATAACGGTCACGATGCTTTTCTTTTGCCCAGTGATGTGATAGAAAAAAATATTTCAAATTTTTTAAGAAGCGAATTCAGAAAAAGTATAAAGCAGGTATAATAAATGACGGTAGGATATGATCTAGTTCTTGATGAGATACCTGATCAGGCCAAGGTGCTTGACCTCGGCTGCGGTGACGGTTCTCTGCTTGTGATGCTGCAGGATAAAAAAAAAGTAAAGGGATTCGGAGTTGAGATTTCGGAAGAGGGCGTAAGTCTTTGTGTTGAGAAGGGGCTCTACTGCTACCAGGCTGACATCGATGACGGTCTCAGTGACTATAAAGATAATTCATTCGATTATGTAATTTTGAATCAGACAATTCAGAATACGAAGAGACCTGATTATGTTATAAATGAAGTTCTTCGTATTGGTAAAAAGGCAATTATCAGTTTCCCTAATTTTGCTTATATAAGTACCAGATCTTATCTCATGTTCAAGGGTACAATGCCTGTCAATGAGCTTCTTCCTTATGAATGGTACGAATCTCCGAATATTCACCTTCTTACAGTTTCAGATATGAAGAGAATGGCCGGAGCATTTTCGTTCAAAATTCTTGAGGAGAAAAATTTTTCTTATACAAAAAAAGGTAAATCTAAAATTATAAAATGTTTCCCCAATCTTCTTGCTCAGTATGGGTTTTTTGTAATCGAAAAGAAAAGCTAGAATTAATTTTTAAAATCAGTTTATTATAAGAACTACACCCTTCCCCTTCTTATCAAGGGGAAGGTGCCCCATCGGGGCGGATGGGGAGGGCTTTATTTTAGTAATCTGCCAGAGTCTCGTGAATTCCTTTATGAATTTCATACCAGAACGCTAATGCAGCTTCGTGTTTATCTTTTTCGAATTCTTCAATCCATTTATCCAGCTCAGGATTTTCAATTTTATCAACTTCCTTTTTACGTTTTAGAAAAGTGTATATAAAGTCGTAATTTCTTTCGCTTTCCCAGAATACTGAAGAGTTTCTGCTGTTAATCCGTGCAGCGGCTTTTGACAGCTGTTTAAGAAAGAGTTCCTGCATTCCATAAAGCGATTCCATGACCTCGGGGATCATCTCTTCCGCCCATTGACGGTGGAACCTGCACATACCCATATTATCCAGGATCAGTTCTTTCTTTAATCTTTTCCCGTCCTGGCGGCCCAGTTCTCTGGGAGGGAGAAACTCATCTCCGTAATGCATAAAATATTTACCCATGATAGCCATCGGTGAGAGAACTCCCGGAGTCCAGTACTGGTTGGGAATCATCCAGCCGTTACGAGCGGAACCGATACATACAAGCTTATCAAGAATCTCCCTATGTTTTTCCCCGGCAAGTTTCCGTGAGAGTTTTCGTATTCCGGCCGTTATATCAAGAATACCTCTCTTCTCCATAATCGAATCAAGAATCTCCATCCCTATCTTTGCATTATGCATAGAATCGTTAACTACATCGAAATTATCAATATCCCATCTGGGAATATTATTTGAAATACCCAGGTCTTCAGGCCGGAGGAGTCCATCTACCAGACACTCCATCAGCCATGCGATTGTTCCCCCTGCAGCTATTCCATCCATGCCGTACATGTCCGCGTGATGGTTAAGCATCTCAGCTGCACGCTGGTCGAATATTCCCGATAGGGGACCCATGGTCTGGTATGGTTCGTAATCTTTTTTAAATTCATTATTCATCTTTTTGCATACGGCAACACAGGGCTCTCCGCAAGTGGTCTGCTGTTTGGGAACAATGGTCTCTTCGTTGAACTGCTTCAGGTAATGGTTCTTTACAAAATTTTCATGTATATAGAGACGCTGTGCTTCTGTCATGTATATACTTTTGTAATTAAAAGACATCATCTTTCCGCCTAGAGTGGCGTAGTTAACACCGAATGTTCCACCTGTGTTGAAGTTTGGTTCAAAACGGTACTTGGCTGTGGCTTCAAGATCTTTAGCTGCAAGTTTTTTGTTGTACTTGTCAACAAACCACTGATCGGCAACATTTCTGTCTCTAAAGTCATCGTCAATAAATGTTCCGCCGTATATTATTGCGGCAATGCCGTGTTCCTGCATCATCTTGGATCCGAATCCGCCCCGACCTGCCCATGTATCTACTTTGGAAATTTTACCCTTATTGATCGGCATAGAAGCAACCGCACCATGTCCTGTAGCAAGAGCAGCGGGACCTGTTACGAGAATTCTCGGGTCATTGTTGTATTCTTTCCCGTATTTCTCGTAAACGTAGTCGGTCAGAGAGTAAACACCCTTTCGTCCGGAATTCCATACATTATGGATGTCAATAGGTTCAATGCTGAGCTGTATCTCCTCTCCATGTATCCTGTTTAAATACAGAACAGAGGGTGTTGGAGCCTTACTGGTGATGGTGAGCATATCGATACCGAGGTTGTTGAAGACAAGTCCAGCTCCGCCCATGGTAGATATATAAAAACCGCTCCAGCCTGGAGCAAATCCGGTAAATATAAGTCTGTTCGATCCGGGGAAAATAGAACCTGCCAGTAATCCTGTACCTATATTAAGACTGTCGTATTTTCTTCCAAGGTGGAGGCCAAGGTCAACAGGTCCGAAATAATCTCCTACTTTGTATCTGGTATTTCTGTAAAAACCGGTACTGGCATCTACAATTAAAGCTTTAAGATATGTATTCATTTTAACCTCATTTAGTTTTTAACTGCATAAAATCAATAGATTGCTGCGATGTAATACTGAAAGTTTAAGAAAGGTTGATTTTTAAAGTTTTAAGCAGTCCTTTATATGTTTATAATAATATAAATTCATAGTGAAAAAATCAATCTTTTTAAATTCATTTAGGTTGTAGCTGCAAATAATTGTTCGATTTAATATATTCAGTATAAAAATTATAATAATAAATTAAGATTGATATGAATTTGTAGATATGTTTCCCGTTACCGGATTTTTATTGAATCATACATCAAAAACAGATTCTGCAAAAAAGATTCCATTCTCTTCATAAATTGTGAGCGCATGTAGTGTGACCGCTTTTATATCGACTCTGAACTGGTGAACGTTTCTGTTTATTTTTTCGCCGATAAGCGTAAAGTTGCATATATAAAAACCGTCCGAGAAAGATACTGAAACATCATGAGGTAGCAGCAGTAGATTTTCGGCATCTTTAAAAAAAAGAAATTCATTTAGAAATTCAAAGTAGAGTAAAGAGAGATCGGTTCCTTCAAAGGAACCGGTTTTTGAAATGGATTTATCTATTGATGAAATATCTTCGATCATCTCTGACATTAAAGCTTCTGCGCCATATTTAAAAAGAAGACTTCGGGATGAGGCTTTTACCCGTACCGCAATATCAGCCGAGGTTATGTTTTTTAAAATTTCATAATTACTTTCAATCAATGATCAGATCCTTTGTGTATCAGTATATTAAAAAAGTTATATTGATATTGCGTTGTATTTATCAACTTGAGGCTCACCCTTTGATGTTCCCAATGGGGATAAATTTTGCAACAATGCTTCCAAGTCCCGCATTTACTGCTGCGGGCACAACTTCGTCAACATCTTTATAGGCGCCCCCTGCCTCTTCGGCAAGTCCGCTGTAAGAGGAAGTCTTAATATAAATCCCCCGCGATTCAAGAGACTTCTGAATCTCTTTTCCGTTAAACTGCTTCTTCGCTTCATGGCGTGACATTACACGTCCGCTTCCATGGACAGTTGAGTAAAATGAATCTTTCCCCGATTCAGTTCCGCGCAGGAGATATGAACCGGATTCCATGCTTCCACCTATGAGAACTGGTTGGCCCAGTGTAGAATATTTTGCAGGAATCCCCCGGCTGCCGGGAGGAAAGGCCCGGGTCGCACCTTTTCTATGAATCAGAAGTTTTTTCATTGAACCGTTAACAGCATGTTTTTCAATCTTTGCAGTGTTGTGGCAGACATCGTAAACGGTTTCAACTTTCAGTCCGTTTTTAGATCCGAAGAGTTCAAAAATAATTTCTGTTACTCTATGTTTTATCAGCTGTCTGTTTAGAAATGCAATGTTGATTGCGCAGTTCATAGCATTGAAATATGCCTGTCCTTCGGTGGAATAAAATGGAGCTGAAGCAAGTTCTCTGTCTGGGAAATTGTATCCGAACTTCTCCTGAAGTTTCGCAAAGCTCCCTAAATAATCCGTGGCAACCTGATGGCCGAATCCTCTGCTTCCACAATGTATCATTATAACAATCTGATCTTTTCCTGTAATACCAAATGCGTCAGCGGTGGTTTTGTCGAAAATGTTTTTATCTTTTACAATCTGTATTTCAAGGTAATGGTTTCCTGAGCCGAGAGAACCGATCTGCCCCGCACCGCGATCTCTTGCTTTTTTAGAAACGAACGATGGATCGGCACTGCTGACTTTACCAGATTCTTCGCAGCACTCGATATCATTTTTAGTTCCGTATCCATTTTTAACTCCCCACTCCGAGCCGTGGATCATCGCCTGTTCAAAGTCGCTGTTACTTAATGAAAGTATTCCGTCAGAACCGACACCGGATGGTACCGCTTTAAAAAGAAGATCCACAAGTGTTTTGAGTTTTGGAGAGACTTCATCAAAAGTAAGATTCGTCGATAATAGCCAAACGCCGCAGTTAATGTCAAAACCGATCCCGCCCGGTGAGATAATCCCATGTTCGGGATTGATCGCGGCAACTCCTCCTATGGGGAAACCGTATCCAGAATGGCCGTCGGGCATACATAACGCAGAATCAACAACACCCGGAAGAGTGGCGACGTTAGAGATTTGAGTAAACACAGCGTCATCCATATTCTCAATGAGTCTGTCGCTGCCGTATATTCTTGCAGGGACATTCATATTTTTAATCGATCCGGCAGGGATTTCGAAAAGGTAGTCATTTATTTTAGTTAAGTTTTTGATTTTCATATAAAGTCTCCGGAGTGCAAAGAGGTTTTATATAGAATAAGTAAAAATGAAAGATTGAGTCAACTTTTAAACAGGATTTAAGGATTGGAGAGATTTTCAGGATTAAAGTGTTAATTTTTTGTTTATAAAGAAATTTTGATAATTTCAAAAGAGGCTGTATCCGCAGGTTTTCCAAAAAGATTTAAAAGTTTTATTCAATAAAACCCTCTCCTTGAGGAGAGGGTGCGCAGTAGCGCGGGTGAGGTCTGGAAGAGTTAAGAATTACTAAGGTTTTATATCTGCTTCAATATTGTTAATAGGGATTTTTTGAACTTTAAGAATTTTGACAAATATAGAATCAATATTGAAATCATCTTCAAAAATGATTTTATCTCTCTGCTTTATTTCTATTTTATCTATAGCAATTTTTACGTTCTTCGAACTTATTGCGATACGACCATCACGTGATTGTTCCGGAAATGGTGTTGATAGAATTTTTTCATTATTAATATAGAGAGCTACGCTATTATCTTCAAATTTAATAAGATATTTATAAACCTTGTCATATTTTACTTTGCACTTAGCTGATGCGAGTTCTTTAATAAAAGTATTATTTTTTGTATTGAATGGTTTAGATTGATCGGCTCTGTCTGAGTAAATCAAGCTTGCTTTATTCATACCCCAATAACCGCCAGTAAGTTTAAAGGCGTACATGTGATAGAACCAGCTTTGTGATTCACTTGTTATATTAAAAATTAATAATAAATCTGTAGGCGATTGAATTCTTTCATTTAGCTTTAGCATTATATCAATTGTATTATACTCTTTGAATGCCTTTAAAGAAAGAAGTGAGTTTAAATTTAGCAATTCATAATAGTTCCAGTCTATTGCTTTACCCTGTAATTCAAATGCAAATGAGTCTTTTACTTCCCAACGGCCAGACATCCGTTGCCATTTATGATTTGTCTCCTGTGATATACAAGGAATACTCAAAAAATAACAGCAAATAACAAATATTAAGTATATTTTCTTCAATATAAACCTCGTATACAAATATATAGTAATGGAATTAACTCATAATGACTTTATTAATTGCCCTATAGTTAAAATTAATATTTTTTGTTTTAACTATAGGGATAGTTTTTTATTTTTTAGTTGCAGTGTCTATAACTAATACTGCTGCTGCATTTTCCTGAATAGTTGCTGAGGATGATCCATTTGTTAGGGCAGTATATCCGCTTGAACCAGATGTTGTTAATCCAATGGTAGCTGAATCGCCTGCAGCATCAAGACAGTCAGCTGTACCTGCAAGTTCACCAATACCTTTAAATGATGTTTCAGCAAGATCGTTAGTTATTCCATCCCAAGATTGATCAACAGTACCTCCACTAATCCATTTTATATCTTGTACTGATGCGCCGACGTCATTTTTCCATTTTAAATCAGCCTTAGTTTCATCTGCCCCACATCCAATCATCCCCGCCATTGCAACAGTAACCATTACCATCATTATAATCTTTTTCATTTTTAAATTCCCCCATATAACTTCATTTTAATATTTTCAGAATATATCTGTATTGTTAATAAAAATATCTTTTATAACATCAGAGTCAAGAAGTTTTAGTCAAAAAATTGATTCTTTATTTATATTATTCTATACCCGCTTTCATATTCCGGACATACTGTGTAGTATGTCTTCTTGTGCTGATTATCGAGACTCCCGTTACTGCCGCTACAATTACTACTCCCCCTACGATGGAATTCAATCCCGGGGATTCGTGCAGTACAAGGAAAACCCATACCGGATTGAAAACAGGTTCTATTACAGCAATTAGAACTGCCGATACTGCAGTTATTCTTTTAATCGCCACGGCAAATAGTATTGATGAAAACCCTAACTGAACAACACCAAGAACAATTATTGCTCCGACAGATTTTATTGTGAAATTTGGCATAGGGAGAAAAAACGATACTATAAGACATACTCCCGCTGTGATCCAGTGAGAAAGAAGAATCGATTCAAAGGGCGATCCGTCCTTCTGCATTCTCATAAATACAAAATAGAGGCTGAATGTTAATGCCGATGTTAGAGCTATCATATTCCCAGCCATCTGCCCGGTTCCAAGTTCATCCATGAACATTATCAGCATTCCTACGGCAACTACTGCAAAAGCTATCCAGTGTTCAATACGCGTGCGTTCTTTCAAAAGTGCAGCACCGATAAATGCCGTAAGTATTGGTGCTACATACTGAAGCAGAATGGCGTTTGCCGCTGAAGTTGTTTTGTTTGCAATTACAAATAAAAGCATTGTGACGGCATTAGCAACTGCTGCCGCTATCTGGGGAAATGAAAAATGGAATTTGGGTTTTTTTAGATATATCAGCAGAACGAGTGAAGCTATAAAGCTCCGAAGGCCGGCAATCGCCATTGGATTCCAGTCTATAACTTTTATAAATAGCCCGGCTATACTCCAGAGAGATGCTGTGGCTACCATTGCAAGTATTCCAATTTGAGTCTGACGGCTGTTCATGTTAAACACCCTTGCGTTAAATATTGACGAAACATTAAACCAGTGATAAGTACGTTTAAATTTAGTCGATTACATTTATAGAGTTTGGAAGATTTTTTTAGGCAGTTTCGGGTGACATGGGTATTGAATGAAATCTTTTAGACCTCATCCCCCTAACCCCCTTCTCCATATGGAGAAGGGGGGATCTGGTGCATACAATAATTTAATATAATACAAAAATTATAGATACTAAATCTCCCCTCTCATTAAGGAGAGGGGCCGGGGGTGAGGTCTCCTAACTGAAATATTTCTATAGTTTAGTTGACAGAACCTGCATCTGAAAAAAAATGTATTATCTGATTTAACCTCGAATTTCTAAACTTCAGTTAAATTACATAAAAATAAGTAATTACTCAAAACCCGGATATAAAATTGCTCTCCGCCGCGCCCTGGGCGCGGCGGAGATAAGATTTTAACAGTTTTGAGCAGTTTCAAAAATAGTATAAAATTTCAGGAGAAATTAATGGCTTTAAGTATAGGTATAGTAGGGCTCCCTAATGTGGGAAAGTCTACACTTTTTAATGCTCTCACAAAGGCTCAGAATGCCGAGGCGGCGAATTATCCATTCTGCACAATAGAACCGAACAAGGCCATTGTTCCGGTTCCGGACAAACGTCTTGACGGCCTGTCGGCAATTGTTAAACCGCAGAAGATTCAGACTGCCATTGTGGAGTTTACAGATATTGCAGGTCTTGTTAAAGGCGCTTCACGAGGTGCGGGACTTGGGAATAAGTTT
>JBBRFT010000082.1:0-13006 GCA_038241375.1 Spirochaetota bacterium | reverse complement strand
GGAGATTTTCTGACGGATTTTTTCGGACACATATGGAGGAACAAGTGTTGAGATATCGCCGTTGTAAATTGCCACTTCCTTAACAAGACTTGATGAAACAAAAAGGTTTTCATCTTTTCCCATCAGGAATAATGTTTCAACATCAGGGGCGAGTCTTCTATTTAAAGAAGCAATAGTAATCTCATATTCAAAATCACTAACAGCTCTTAGTCCCCTGATTATGCAGGATATACTATTATCTCTGCAAAAATCAACAAGCAAACCACCAAACGACACAACCTCTATATTCGAGTTAATTTCACCACAACAGTGCTTTAAAATCTCAAGTCTCTCTTCAAACGTGAATAAAGCCTTTTTCGCACTATTAACAAGTATACCAACCACCAACTTGTCACATATTCTTGTAGCCCTCTCGATAATATCGAGATGTCCATATGTCAAAGGATCAAAAGATCCGGGATAAATTCCAATCCGCATAATTCTCCAAAAATTTATACTGGATAATATTTATATTTAAATACTAATCTGTCAAGAAATAATAAGATTTTGTTAATAGAGTTTAACTAAAAGTAGATAAAAAAGAGAGAATTTGTATTAAAATCTGCCAAAAGCGGGAAAACCAGTGGGAAGTGAGTATGCAAACATTAAATTATTTAAAAATAGGTAACAGTGCCGGCGTATCTTTTCCTCCAATATTCTTTTCTCATATCATCAAAGGAGACATTTTTACCTCTCCTTGGAGCATGGATAAATCTGTAATCACCCATATAAATAGCAACATGTGAAATCTTCCAACCGGAAGTCCTGAAAAAAACCAGATCCCCCGGTTTTGCAGTTCTGATACCGATTCTTCTTCCGTTTGCAAACTGCTGCTGAGCAGAATGAGGGAGAAGCAGACCGTGTTTTTTATACACATAGCTGGAATAACCGGAACAATCAAAGCCCGCGGGATCGCTCCCTCCGAAGCGGTATCTCACGCCGATATATTTTTCGGCTGTTTTTACAACGGAATATCTCTTAGTTCCGGGAAGAATATAGGGCCAGGGTGTTTTTTTAGGAGGTGTACAGGAATAAAACGACTGTGATAAAATCATAATCATGAGCAGATACGGTGTTTTTTTAAAAATTTTTTTAATGAAATTCAATAAACTCAACCTGAACTAAAATTTTATTGTAAAAAACGTTCTTCAAATTCTTCTTTAGATATGACAGACATGACACGATTGATTTTCGTGGTATCAAAAATCTTCTGCAACTCGGACCTAAGACCAAAGACGTACATCCCCACGTTATTCTTAACTGAACTGTTAAAAAACTTAACAAGAGTCCCTATGGCGGATGAGTCTATAAACTCCAGCTTGTCACAATCAAAGCCTATAACCGAAGCTTCATTGTTTAATATCTTATCCCAGGCTCCCTCAATTTCCGCAATATTGCCAATATAAAAATATTTCGGCAGGGAAATAATAACAATATCACCTTTCCGTTTAATTTCCACTGCTGATATATACCTGTATTTATCCATATATTTATTATCGTTAATATCTATATTATTTAAACTGTTTTCTTTTTTTCAATATATTTTTTTTAAAAAACAGTTTTTATTACGAAATTCTTCCAAAGATCATCTTTTATCCGCCGGATTACCGGGGAAAACCGTAAGATGTATCTGCAAAGACCTTTTCCAGTTAAAAATTAAAGATCACAAGACTCTTAAATAGATCATTATTGATTAATTTTCACAAACAATGTCACTGCGAGGCATGAAATGCCGTGGCAGTCTGTTTTGTAAAATACCTGTTTTATATAATGGAATAAATATTCCCAAAACAGATTGCTTCACTTTGTTCGCAATGACAATGGTTTAAATCATTCGTGAAATGCTATAGTTAACTTTTATTACCAAATAATTATATAAATCAAATTATTTCTTGCTTCCATTGTGATATATTTCTTTAGATACAGATAGAAACTCAACGGTTATTTATACTCAGGAGATTTAGAATGAAGATATTAAACGGCGGACTGGAAAATGTTAAAGGATTTTCATTTTCAACAATTAAATGCGGAATAAGATACGAAAACAGGCTTGATTATGCACTGATATTGTCAGAATCGCCATGTAATGCAGCAGGAGTATTCACAATAAATAAAATTACCGCCGCACCGGTAAAGATATGCAGAGAACGGATAAATGCCCCCATCCGCGCCATACTAATCAATTCAACAAACGCCAACGCATGTACCGGTGCTCAAGGCCACGAAAATACTGTAAAGCTTACTGCAGATATAGCGGAGAAAGCCGGATTACCGGAAGACTCTGTCCTGGCAGCCTCAACTGGAATAATAGGTCGCCAGCTCCCGATTGAAAAAATGCTTCTGTCCCATAAAGAACTGATTGAAAAATTAAATCCCGAAAATGGACATTCCGTTGCAGAAGCTATAATGACCACAGATACTATACCAAAAGAAGCAGCTGCCGGTTTCAATCACAATGGCATAGAATACTCTGTTGCAGGTGTTGCAAAAGGATCAGGGATGATCTCACCTAATATGGCCACACTGCTCTCTTTCATATTAACAGATGCGCCCGTTGCTAAACCAGATCTTGATTTAATCTTTAAAAAAATCGTTAAAACAACATTTAACGCTATAACAATAGACGGAGACATGTCAACTAATGATACAGCCATAATCCTCTCCCCTGCAGCCGGTGATTACCTGAACGGAGAATCGTTGAGAGAATTTGAAACGGCTCTGGAGTATGTAATGAATACCCTTGCGGAACTTCTTATATTTGATGGAGAGGGTGCGACTAAAGGGGTAAAAATAAGTGTGGTAAACGCGCTTAACGAAAAAGATGCTGCATTAATCGCAGGAGCTGTTTCTAAATCACTGCTGGTTAAGACTGCTTTTTTTGGAAATGATCCTAACTGGGGACGAATCGCCTGTGCTGCTGGTTATTCAGGTGCAGAGATAGAGGAGGAGAAATTATCTATATATATTAATAAAAAAGGTCTATTTGTAAACGGCAAACCTTCTGATATCGACTATAAGGAGATCGAAGCTATTTTAAAAGAGAGAAACTATACCATTACAATTGATCTCGCCCTAGGGGATGGCGATGCTTCTATGCTGACAACTGATATTTCATATGACTATGTTAAGATCAATGCAACCTACTCAACATGATGATTCACTGACCATATCATAAGAATCTTTATTGAAAATATTTAAACGGTATATTTAATCTGAAGATGAAACTGCTGCTGATCATAAAAAGGAGGAATATTATCTTCACCGGTTTATAAGAATGACCTTAGGCTTTATCCTGCTTTTTAAAAATAAATTGACAGTAATTTATCTTTAGTTTTATACTATTAAAAAGGATTTTTATAAATAATGATGAAACTTTTAAAAATAATATATGCTCTTATAATGTTGCTGTTTATTTCGGTAAATTTATATCCTCAGGAAATGAATAACTCGAAGAAAACCGGACTCCTTATATATAACTTCATCACAACAGATAATTATGATAATCTTAAAAAGAAAGAGAATAATTATAAATACTACTCCATTGTAATACCTCAGACTATTCTTAAAAGTCTTAACAATTCCGGGAATTACGAAGTCAAGGGAGAAACCGGTCCCTTTACGATAGAAACAGATATTCAGGATACAAGTGAGAAAAAAAAATATATAAAAAAACTGATAGACCTGGGACGACAGAATAACTCAGATTACATTATTACCGGGAACTATAATGTAGAGGATAAAAAGATCACACTGCGTCTGGTAATTTTCGATGTAAAAGGGAAACAGATAGAAATAATCGACCATGTGAGTAATGAACTCGGTGTAAAACTGAGAATCACAACGGATCAGCTTTCACAGATAATCAGTGAAAGAATAGCTAATCTTGATCTTCTTTTCCGTGAATCAGAGGCCAGTTCACGATTTAACCCTCTTCATACTCCCCTTAGTATCATAACACTAGGAGTGGATAGCGGTTATCTTTACATACTCGGGAAATGGCGTCCACTATATGACGATACCTTTTATATAGCTCCGTTCATCGATTTCGACCTGACAGATTATCTGTCAATTTCATTAAAATTCACCTCTATCGAAAGTAATTCGAAGGATGATGAAACAAATATTCGCTCAAGGATTAAAATTTTAAGCAGCAGTCTATCTCTTTCCTATCTGTACAGATTTAACAGCAGTTTCGCCTGGGGGCTGTCAGCCGGAGGTGGAGGATCAAAAACAACAATTACGGTAGAACCTGGTAAACCTTTTGTAAATTCAATATCTGAAAAAGATTCATACGATCCGAATATAGATATAACATCTTATTTAACATACAATATATCAACATTCACGTTTAAAACAGGCTTTCAATACAAAAGAATTTTTTATTCCGATAAACCTATGGATAACGGTATTATATTTGCCGGAATCGGAATTCACTTTTAATTTCAAAAGAACAGCAATTATCATTTAATTGATTAAAGATTTGACAGAATTTGCCGATACATATATTAGAAAAGAGAAGGGTTATTACAATGGTAATAGAAAAAATTGGAAATATTAATAACATCACGGAAACAAAGAAAAGTAAGCACGTTTCCGGGAAAAAAGAAGAAATTAAAAGCGATTCCATTGAGATTTCGTCTGCGGGTAAACAGGCTGCTGAGATAGCTAAAAGCACTCAGATAGTAAAAGATACCCCGGATATACGAGCTGAAAGAGTTAAAGATATCAAAATGAGAATCGATAACGGTTCTTATGATTTTAATGATAATAAAATGCTGGAAATGGTAGCAGATAAAATTGCGAATTTCCTTGTAAGATAATAAATCGATACAGTCGTGACAAAAATAGAAGCGGGGATATCATATATATGTCCGCTTTTTTTATTGATCTGATAAAAGCTCTACCAGGGAAGGAAAACATTGAGCGATATTATATCACCTGAATTTCATCTTCCGACAGAAATATATATCAAGCAGGGTATCAGCAGGAACGCTGCAGAAATTGCATCAAAATTCGGTTCAAGAATAGTTATAGTGACCGTTTCTACAGATTTTGAAGTATACCAGGAAACACTGTCAGAAATATACAGGTATTTTAAAAATGTAAATCTTGGATGCATCATCTACGATGAATTACCGGGAAATCCTACAACAGAAGATATTGATGTTGCAGTTTCATTTATAAAAAAAACAAAATGCGACCTTATTATAGGTTTCGGCGGAATTGAATCCCTGAATTCAGCTAAAGCTATTGCACTGCTTATTAAAAACTTCATATTCTGTTATGACGCATTATTTACAAAGGAAAAATTAAATCCTCCGGCAAAATATATAACCATGCCGGCCTACCCCTCTTTCGGGTTTGAAATTTCACCGATGTTTTATATTAAAGAAATTCATAAATTGACAAATCAGGTTTACTACAATCTGAACCTGTACCCCTTAGCATCAATTGTTGATCCGGAATTATCCCTGCTAATGCCTGAAGATAAAATTCTTAAAACTTCCGCGAGCTCACTTGCAGTAGCAACTGAATCTGTTATTTCCACTATGAATAATGATGTAATAAATACCTATGCGTTGAAGGCTATAGATTTAACATTCAGGAATCTCCCTGTTGCGTTCAAAGAATCTAAAAACATTGTACCGCGGATCAATCTTTCAACAGCTTCTGTCATGTCGGGTATTGCCTTCTCTGTCGCTTTTCTGTCTGTATCTCTCGCTCTGGCTCTTGCAATATCATCAAAGACGGATATAGATGTGGAAACCGCAATGTCTGTGATAATACCGCATATTATGGAATTCAACCTGACGACTTCTCCAGGTAAATATGTTCAGATGTCAAAAGTTATGGGGGAGGATGTAAAGGATATAACAGTTATCGAGGCGGCAATTAAAGCGGTAGAAGCTGTAAGAAAGCTTGAGATGGATATTGAAATTCCTCAAAGATTATCAAGTTTTAAAATAAGTCAAAGCCAGTTTAAAAGTATTGCAGATCTGGCTTTCACCTACCCGTTCATCAATAACACTCCAAGAAAAATATCAAAAAGCGAAATCGAAACTATACTTATTGCGGCATTCTAATCAGACAGCAGCAAGTTCCTCTGCGGAAAAAATCTGGTTTATATCAAGAATTACAACAAACCCTGTCTTAAGTTTAGCTATCCCTACAATATATTTCCCGGAAATACCTTTTACCACTGGAGGTGGAGGTTCTATTTCATTAAGATCAACCTTAATTACATGACTCACTGAATCGATTGCAAGTCCAACTCTTTTTCCATCTATATCAACAACAATTGTTCTGCTTGAATTACTTAAATCTGCTATTATACCAAATTTTTTACCGAGATCGATTATTGGAATAACCTTTCCTCTTAAGTCAATTACGCCCATAATATGGATACGGGATTTGGGAAGCTTTGTTATTTTTGGAACTTTTAATATTTCCTGAACCTGAAGTATGTCTATTCCATACTCTTCACTGCCGATTTTAAAACATACTATCTGAAGTGATGTGGTAACTTCTATTTTTTTCTGATGCATTTTATAGTTCCTTTCTTTTATTAAAATAGAAAAAAGTGAATTGATTACTAAATATATAATAGTAATTTTAATTTAAACTTTTCAAGAAAAAAAAATAATAATTGATAATTTATATCGCAACACCCAATAAACTGGTAAAAAATCGCTCCGCGAATCTCCGGAGGTTAGAATAATTTAGAATAATGC
The DNA here is from genome assembly GCA_038241375.1 of Spirochaetota bacterium. Lineage (GTDB taxonomy): Bacteria > Spirochaetota > UBA4802 > UBA4802 > UBA5550 > WRGT01. The sequence continues at coordinate 6,236 of JBBRFT010000082.1, read as the reverse complement.
CGGTTTTCAAGCAATTTCTGTATAGCGCAGCTTCAACAAAAAAAGATTGCTTAACTTCTATCAAAACCTGCTGTAAAATTGAATAGACAACAGTTTTTTACTTTAACTTTAATTTCTATTTATATATTAAAAGTAAAGATAACCATAAAAATAAATTCCACTTCCGGCGATTAAAAAGAAAAATATTTTTATGAATACCGGTTCCCTCTCTCTAAACAATATATCAAAAACTCCCAGAAGCATTCCCCATATAACCGATGCCGCTCCAGCCGCCATTAAATCGTAATTACCGATGAAGAAAAATAACCCCACAACAACAAAACCGGTCAGCGTATCAAAAAGATCAATTATACCGGCTTTCCCGGCAGCCTGTCGGGTAGAATAATCAGCCTCAATATATGGATTCTCATCAGACTTAAAATATTTTCTCTTTACTTCCTGCCTTTCAACTTTTAATCGTTCTTTTTTTGCATTACCCCGGGAGGGAACTGAATTTGAAATGCCGTAATTACCGCTTATAAGCTTAAGAACATCTTTATTGGGGAGAGTTGAAAATTCTTTTGCTCTCTCACTCAACCTTTCAGAAACCCGGGTTGATCTTCCATTGCTGTTTTTTTCTATTGTGACGCGTCCTTTATTGATAACAGCGTAGTAGGATGCTCCCTTATCCTTATTTACCTCGGCATAAATTCTAACGATTTTTTCATCAAGATTGTAATCAACTCTTATATAATCACCATTATCAGTAGTGGTGTACATAGCACGTTCATACCCTCTAATCTCAGAAGGCCGCCTCTTCCAGGTGAATTCAGTATTTTCAATCGCATCCATAATATCATCACCTCTAAATACTAAAAGAGATTGGCCTTAATTGCCAATCTCTTTTTAAAAGACCAAATTAAATCATTTTTTCTTGTGACGATTCTGTCTTCTACGTTTCTTCCTTTTATGGTTCGCTATCTTCTTTCTTTTCTTTTTTTTACCGCAGGGCATAAAAAAACTCCTTATTATAAATTACTTCAATTTAATCTTTTTCACCGTAGATTATCAACATCTCCCTTTACACCGGGTTTTGTGCCGTCAGGACTCTCATTGAACATGGCGGGTAAACCTGTTTTATCCGATGATATTATAACTTTTATATCATCACCCATTTTGTCAATATAAATAAATTTTAAAATTTCAGGATTATCTTTCAAAATTGAAGAAACTCTCAATAATTTTTCAAAATATAGTTCATTTTCATGTTTGTCTTTAATCAGCTTTTTAGCAAGCAGTATCTCCTGCTTCTTGTTAGAAAAATCAAGTTCACGCATCTCTTTATTCTGAGCAAGACCTTCACTGAAAAACTTATTATCAGGAAAATATCCGGGGGAGATAAACTCCACACTATCTGGAATTACACCAATTACGGGTATTTTATTAAAAAACTCTGATGTCATTATCTTGATAATCTGTTTTTCATTTTTAAGGATATTATTGCGATCATAAACAGGTTCGATATAATTCATCAATACCGACTGACATATAAGTGAAGCTTTTTCAATTATATAATTTTCTACACCATTTTTACTGTTTAGATAAGAAATATCAGGCATATTTGCTTTATCTATGCGATAACTTATATTAACAGGTAATTTGATAAGATATGAATCATCATTTAAAGATGATAGAGATGGTATTTTTACCGGAATATTTACTAATGACGAATTCTTTACAGGCATTTTAACAACAGTATATCTCCATGGCATAATACCCTGCCATATAAAGTTGTAAGAGCTGGTATAAACCTGCATAACTACGTTACTTTTTGAATCCTTTAACACTACAAAATCTTCATTAACAGATTTATACAATGAAAAATATAATCCGTAAATTATAGCTGAAAAAATAATCAGTTTTATCAATAGCTTTATGAGAGTTTTCATAATCCCTCTTTAATTACAGATTTTCTTCTTCATCCCTGAATGGGACTAGTTTTGCAGGTACCATTGTTGATATTGCATGCTTATAAATAAGATTCTGTTTTTTATCTACTTCAATTAGTATTGTAAAATTATCAAAACTCAGAACTCTTCCCTTGATAGGCACACCGTTAACCAGAAAAATAGTGATCTCTGTCTTATTTTTTCTGGTATAATTTAAAAAAACGTCCTGTAGATTACTCACCTGCTTGCTCATAATTAGAAACCCCTCAATGTTTATTTAACCAATTTTTAATAATATCCGGAACTTTTTTTATTTCGTCCGGACTGAACCAGATTACACTTTTATTTTTTTGAAACCATGTCATCTGCTTTTTGGCATATTTTTTTGTATTATGTTTAATCTCTCCCACTGCGTCTTCCAGAGTTATCAAACCATCAATGTATCTGTTTATTTCTGAATAACCAATAGACTGCATCGAATTAAGACAAGACTGATACCTCATCCCTCTTAACTTCTCCACTTCCTCAACTAATCCATTTTGAATCATTGAATCAACACGCAAATCTATTCTTTTTAACAAATATTCCTTATCAATATACAACCCAATAAACAAAGTATCAAAATTAATTTCTTTTTTTTTCAAACCAAAAAAACCCGATAGCGGTTTTCCCGTGTCCCGAAATACTGAAATTCCTCTTATGACTCGCTGTCTGTCATTAATGTGGACCTTTGAAGCAAATTCCGGGTCAACTCCTTGAAGTTCATTATAAAGTGATTCTGAACCTCCGTTGTCATACTCAAAAGCCACGCCACTCCTGACTGATTCATCAATATCGGGGACTTCATCGATACCATTACAAAATGAATCTATATAAAATCCTGTACCACCGACAATGAGCGGTATCTTTCCTCTTCCTGTAATATCACAGAAAGCTTCAGATGCTTTTTGGCAGTAATCACCGGCGGTAAAGTGATAATCAGGATTTACAATATCGATAAGATGATGGCTTACCCCTTTCCTCTCAAGCAGGGAGGGTTTGCTGCTGCCGATATCCATATAACGGTAAACCTGAACAGAATCAGCTGATATTACTTCAAAGACATCAGCTGCAACATTAATGGATAATTCTGTTTTTCCGGAAGCAGTAGGCCCTACAATCGCAACAGCTTTTATAATTCAACCTTCGTTTATATGATTTCACCCTCATGATTATACACGAGAGTTACATCCCCATCAAGAGCCAGTTTTAATACATTCGGTACGACTTTCCAATTTAAATCTGATTCGGGATAATTTTTTATATTTCCGACAAGATCTACAGCTTTCATCACACCTTTTGTAAAAATATACTTATTTGTATTTAAAGTTAAGAGTTTATCCAGTGGTATAATCATTAAAGTCCTCCAATATAACAGCAATCTCATTTTTTATATTTTTTAATTTGCATTTTTCCGCTGTAACTATTGCCATTAGCCTGCTGAAAGCGCTTTCAAGATCACAGTTTATTATTACGTAGTCAAAATTTACATATTCAGCAATCTCTTTATATGCATTTTTTAACCGCAAATCAAGTTGTTCATTATTTTCGGTTTCCCGTCCGACAAGCCTTTTTTCCAGTACATCCCGCGATGGGGGTATAATAAAAACAAAAACACCATCTTTAAGCCGATTTTTCAGAGTCCTGCTACCCTGAATATCTACATCGAAAAGTGGAATTTTACCGCTTTTCCTAATTCTGTCAACTTCTTTTTTAGTAGTCCCGTAATAATTGCCGTAGACTTCAGCCCATTCTAAAAACTCATCATTACTAATCATTCTACTGAAATCTTCTTTCGAAATAAAATGATAGTTTACCCCTTCGACCTCATCCCACCGCTTGGGTCTTGTAGTAGTGGATATTGAGAACATAAAATCATCTTCGGTTTTAAGAAGTTTATTGATTAAGGTGGTTTTCCCTGCCCCGGAAGGTGCTGATATTACAAAAATCATTATTAGTTATCCGAACTGCTTGAAAGCCTGTTCGAAAGAGTTTCAGGCTGCATAGCGGAAAGTATTATATGATTACTGTCCATAATAATTATGGACCTGGTCTTCCTGCCATGGGTGGCGTCAACGAGCAGATTATTCTCCCGTGCCTCCTCGCGCAGTCTCTTTCCTGAAGCTGAGGAAGGCGTTATAACTGCAATCACCCTCTCCTCAACAACAGCATTTCCAAATCCAATATTTAATAGTGTAGTTTTCATATTATAATGTCACTTTATATCTTTTTTTTTATCGTTTTTCTGTCAAGACGATTTTTTAATAATGAAATTGATAGCTATAAGGGCGGTCCCAAAAACTTCGTTTCCGGGACCGCAGGGAGCCCCTGCGGGGCTTATAAAGGGGCTACCGCCCCTTTGACCCTGTAAAGTTGAGTTAATGGGACCACCCATAAGTAAATTATTAAACTATATTGCGGCAATGCTCCCTTATCTTGTCTATATGATTCTTTATATCAACGGCAATCTGCGAGATGTCGGAGTTATTTGATTTTGAGGCAACTGTATTTATCTCCCTGAAAAGCTCCTGAGCAAGAAAATCAAATTTTCTTCCCTGCTGATCCTTATCCTTGAGCATAGATTTAAATTTCTCAAGATGATCATTAAGTCTTACAAGCTCTTCATTAATATCAAGTTTGTCGGCAAGAAGAGCAATCTCACCATATAATCTATTATTATCAATATTGTTATCTGTAATCGACTTAAGCCGTGCTTTTAAATTTTCTTTTTTATCTTCAAGCACTTTCTTGGATAAATTTTTAATCTTTAGAGCATCTTTTCCTATTTTTGTCAAAGATGCGACAACATCTTTACTTATAGAAACGCCCTCTTTTTTCCTCATATCTATCGCCTTAGCAATAACTACATCAAGCGCACTAAGCATCTCTTTTTTTGATTTATCAGATAAATTTGTCCTTTCTCTTTGAGTTATACCTTCAAGCATTAGAATAGACTCAAACTTTAAGGGTTCTTTTATTTTCAATGACTTATGTACTGTTTCAAGTTCGTGGTAATACTTTTTAATCAGATCAGTATTAAGTGAAACAGGCTTTGTACTGTTCCAGTCGAAGATATCTATCGAAAGTTCTATTTTTCCTCTGCTGAAACGTTTTTTAATTATTTGTATATACTCATTCTCTTCATTTCTTAAAATCTTAGGGAGGTTGACATACACCTCTAGATATTTTGCATTTAAAGATTTGATTTCAATTGAATAAGAAAACTGCTCTGAACTTTTCTCAAGAAAAGCGTAGCCTGTCATGCTCTCCATATATTACTTCCTATATAATTTTAGGTTCTTTACCAATTGTTTTTATTTTTAACTCACCGGTTTCGAGATAGAAATCTATAGTTCTCCCATAATCACCGCCCACTTCTTCGGAGAGAACAGGAATTTTTAAAAGACCAAGAATCTCTCTAACGCAGAGAATATTATTCTTACCTATTTCTCCCATGAGAGAATTCTCAGAATGCTTAAACATAGTTGCACCACCGGCAAGTTTGGCGACTAACCGCTCGCGAACAGCTCCGATTTTAATCATTTCATCAATCATCAGCGGGATTGCAGTGTCGGCATATTTTTTCAGATTATTCGCCGGCTTTTTACTTGAAGGGAGCATTATATGAGAGAGACCGCCGATCTTCATCTTCGAGTCGTAAAGACATATACCGACACATGATCCGAGGATAGTTCTCAAAGTATTTGGTGACGCGGCAACTCCCAGATCCGCAATGCCGACATTGATAAGATCAAAAGACATTCTCAACTCCTTGGTTTTGGTATATAAATCGGAGATTCTAAAATTTTCTTATAAACAAAATCTTCTGATATTGAATGAAGAGTTTCCGAATGCCCTATAAAAAGGTAACCGGGGTCATTTATAGACTGATAAAAGTCCGCAACAAGATTCTTCTGATGAATTTTATCAAAATAAATCATTACGTTCCTGCAGAATATAATATCAAGATTTTTAGGGAATGGAGTTTTCCCGAAAAAGTTCAAATAATTAAAATTAACCAGTTTTTTCAGTTCATCATTTACTTTATATACACTTTTTTCTTTATCTTCAATTGTAAAATATTTTTTCAGATGTTCCGGAGCAACTTTTTCAATTCTTCTTCCTGAGTAATAACCTTCTTTTGCAAATTCAAGAACAGATGGAGCAATGTCTGTTGCGATGATTTCAATCTCCCATCCTGGAAAAAACTTCATGCATTCGAGAACACAGATAGCTATAGTATACGGTTCTTCACCAGTTGAGCATGCC
>JBBRFT010000081.1:0-13026 GCA_038241375.1 Spirochaetota bacterium | reverse complement strand
GACTCACAGTCCGCGGTCACGATCTTAAAGGACGCATGGGGGAGGTACGGAAAAAATTTCTCTCTACTCAGGATATCATTGCCCGGATAGGGAAACCGAGATTCTTCGTAGAAGGGGATAAAACCGGGCTGATAGGAATTGTTAACAATAATACAGCTTCAGGAATTGAAACAATTACGACAGAGATGAAGGCCGAGGGAAAAATTATCCAGCCGGACAGGGAGTTTAAAGTCAGTCTTCCCGAGTTCGGTTCAGCTGCAAAAAATTTTACACTCACCGTTCCTGAGGGGAAAAACTCCCTTGCACTTGAATTTAAAGCAATAACTCCCGGCAGTAAAGGTGATGCTGTAAAACACACCGTACCGGTTGAAAAGCGCGGTCTTCACTATTCAATATCCGGTTCAGGGGATATGCAGAGCAATAAAGAGATAATACTAAAACCGGTTAAGGCTGATGATGATTTTGAATTTGTTCCTGAAGAAATTTTTATTACAGTAAATCCCTCTCCAGTGACACAGATCATTTCTGCAGTCGAATATCTTAACGAATACCCCTATGGATGTATTGAACAGACGATAAATAAATTTCTCCCTAATCTCGCCATGCTCAAACTTATAAAAGGGAGCGGATACGACAAGGTTGTTCCAGCAAAACTGAAAGCTGAAGTTGAAAGCAACATCCCCGATGGGATTCAGCGCATAGTAAAGGCGCAGAACTCCGACGGCTCATGGGGATGGTGGGAAGGAGATAGAGGCAATACCTATTTAACAGGTTTCGCAATGTACTCATTGCTCCAGGCGAAAAATTACGGATACACTGTAAATGATTACACATTTGAACAGGGACTTACAGCTATTCAGAGGATATTCGAAGCACCGGAAAAGATGGATAATGATGAGCTCTCTTATCTCACATCGATCTACTCAGTTTTCGGGAAATGGCATCACCCGGTATTTAAACGGATCGCATTCTCGAAGGAACTAAATCCATACCAGGCGGCAAATCTTATTAAGGCGCTGAACTCATTCAAAGGGAAAGGTACCCTCCAGGAACATGAATCACGTGAAATTGACGAAGCAGCAAAACTCCTTAAGCAAAAAATAAATGAATCGGCAAAGAGAGATTCCTCCGGTATCTACTGGCCTGCATCAAAGGGTCAGTCATGGAACTGGGCAGGGGGTGACACCGAAATCACAGCACATGTACTGTCGGCACTTTTGAGTTCAGGTGATAAATCTGCGGTTACAACACAGGCTGTTTCTTCTCTGTCAAAAAGATTCAAATCCGGTTCATGGAACTCTACCAAGGAATCGGGAACTGTTATTCTCGCTCTTTGCGAATATCTCACATCAAAAGGGATGGATTATAAAACTTCCGGTGATGCGGAATTTGCACTCAATGGTAAAAAACTCGATAAAATTTCATACACAATAAATTCAAATCTGGAGTCATTAGAGCGTACGCTTAAACTGGACAAAAACAACCGGGCAGAAAAGTACAAACTCACAGTATCGGGCAATAACTCCCCGGATACAACTTACTCTGCGGTTCTCCGGGGAACACTTTACTTTAAGCCGAAGGGGCTCTTCTCTTTTATGAAGTCTGAAAAACGGGGAATCAGAGCTCTGTCAAACGGAGTGGACGCAAGACGTGAAATTTCATATCTCAACAGGGTAAAAGATATGAAGATGCAGGAGTATCTTGTGCCGCAGGAGGTTGACGAGAAAGGGAGAGTCAACGTGGGGGACGAACTTCTTGTACGCGTAAAATTCCGAGCTGAAGAGAGTTTCGGATTTATGATGCTTCAGGATTTTCTCCCTGCGGGTTTCGAAGTTGTAAAAGAGAGCGCATACAACGAATTTCAGCCATACTCCCGCGTTGAGAGAAGGGACAACAGAATGGTATTCTTCTTCACCGGAATCGAAAAGGGGAAGGATTATGAAGTTGCATACGTTATACGAGCTGAGCTCCCCGGATCTTTTATTATGCGTCCGGCAAAGATAGAATGCATGTATGAGGAGAGTATACAGGGCTGGAGTCTACCGACAATACTGGATGTCTATAGTGAAAAAAACTAATGGCCGGAATCTTTCACGGCTTATTATAATTATACTTATTTTTTCCGCTCTCACCATCGGAGTGAGAGCGGAAAAAAATCCTCAAAGTGGAAACGGCAAAGTTAAGATACTTATCCTCTCAAAGCATATCCGCCTTATGAAAGATGGACGCACTGATTCATTGACAATGACAATACCGAAAACAGGCGAGCTCGATACCGGGAAAAGACGTATCCCTCTGAAGACCCTCTCTTTATTATATAATAATAACTCCATACGAATAAGGGCAGATCAGCAAATAATATCGAATGTTGATTGTACACTCTATCCCATAGAGCGGAACGACACATTCTCCATTGAATTAAACGGGGAAAAACGTAACTACCCTCTCCCTTTATATATTAAAAATACCGGATCAGAACTTGAGCTCTATATAGAGGAAAACGTTAATCAGTTCGCCATAGACTCCGCATGGGGAGAGCTTGGCGATATATCTGAGAAAAACTCAGAAGCTCTCTACGCGCTTGCACATCTCATAAAAGCAAGATGCGCCCTCCCCTATCTTACGAATAAACATAAAGGCTGCCACTTCTGCGACCTTACATGCTGTCAGACATATAAAGGGAGAAGCGGCAGAACTTTTAACGATCCGGTTTCGATTAAAACAGAAAGTTTAAGAAACGGATTATTTTTCAATACATCCGGAGGGGGAGTGATTTTTACAGAATCAATATTCAACGATAAAGTAAAATCTTCCCCTGCACCGGAGGATATAATCTATCAGGAAAATTTTGTTCTAAGCTATAAAAAATATCTCAACTGGGAAGCATCAATATCGAAAAGTGAACTTACAGAAATCATTTATCCCGATAAAAATGAATCCATCCGAAAAATCACCTTTGACAGAGACAAAGAGATACTTTCCATTGAAACCGGCAGAGTCCTTGAAAATTATTCACCGGAAACTTTCAGACTCATTGTTAACAGGGTAAAGGGATGGAGCTTTATCAAGAGTAACAATTATACACTAACACTGACAGATGGAATTTTTAAATTCAGAGGATCCGGCCTCGGTCATGGAGCGGGAATGAGTTTCGAAGGAGCATTACAGCTTGCGGAAAGAGGATACTCCCGCTATGAAATAATTGAACACTACTACCCTGAAATTCAATATAACATACCACCATCGTATAATAACAGCCAGCTTCAGTATATCATTTTCGATTATAAATCCGGTGAGACAATTCAAAGCAGCACCGGAAATTCATTCAAAAAAAGAATCATACCATGCGGATCTATTTTCAAACTCTTCATAGCAATTTACCTTGCAGAAAAAAGAACTGATCTCTTCTATAATTATACCTACACATGCGCAGAGAGCGAAAAAGATAACCAGATGCCCGAACTTTGCTGGGATAAATCCGGCCATGGGAGAATGGATCTCATGAGCGCCTTATATCATTCATGCAACAAGTATTTCGCCTCTCTTTACGGCAAGATTGACCCTGAAGATTTTACTCGATGGATAAAAACCTTTATAGCAGAGAATGGGATAACTCTAACCGTTCCGAAAATTAAAAACAAAAAGGAGTTTTCAAATCTTCTTGCAGGACTTAACTTTAATTTAACAATAACTATCGATGGAATTATTAAACTTAACAGATATATCTATATGGAGAGTAAAGAGAATCCGGCGGGGAGAACAGGTGAAATATTTACCGCTCTTCATAAAACATTCACTGATGGAACCGCTAAGGAACACCCTGATGATAATATACAGAATAAATACCGCGGAATTATTTCACAGAATGATTACAACATAAAAAAAGATCTATGGGGAAAAACCGGAACAGTAATAGCAGGGACAAACTCCCACCACGGATATGGAATATTCACAGGTGGATTAAATTCAAAAGGTATAACTGCAATTCTCCGGAAAGGTACCGGAGCTTCAGCTGCTAAGGAATCGGAAAAAATACTTCTTAATTTAAAATAAATTCTTTGACAAAAACAATAAAATATTATATATTTAGTATATTATTAATTACTTAAATTATTTTGTGTACTTTAAAAACTTATAACACGTCGGGTCATTATAATAAATTATAAAATATGGAGTTTCATATGGAAACCAAAAAAGTAAAAGCAACAAGCATGACAGTAATACAGCAGATGACTCATCAGGACGCAAACCTTGCAGGTAATGTACATGGGGGAGTTATCCTTAAACTTATAGACAATACAGCCGGCATAGTCGGAGTCAGGCACACCGGCGGTAACGTCGTTACGGCATCCATAGATAAAGTCGATTTTCACTCTCCGGTATTTGTAGGGGACCTTCTCCGCGTAAGTGCCAGCGTAAACTATGTAGGTAAATCATCCATGGAGATAGGCGTGAGAGTCGAAGCGGAAAATTTTGTTTCCGGCGAAGTAAGGCACACCGGTTCCGCATATCTTACATTTGTCGCTCTTGACGAACACTTTAAGCCGAAACCGATAAATCAGATAATTCTGGAAACAGATGACGAAAAAAGAAGAAACTGCGAAGCGCAGGAGAGAAGAAGAGTAAGACTTGAAGCTGTAAAAGAGTGGAAAACCAAGTGTACTTTTTAATCCCGTTGTAAGCTTGAAATTATAATTAATCGGGCGCAGATAAAATTCAGATTCAGCGCCCGTTTAGAGCTCGGACATAGTGGCCTCTGTAAAATAATGATGCATCAGACCCGGCTTTACCAGAAGATTAGTAAGCGCTATCATATCGATAAAAATAATTATTATCAGCAGAGCACGGGAGAATCTGATTTCAGGATCCGATTTCATTATTTACACATAACAATATTTATTTATACATCAGAAGTGTTCATCACGGATCTGAACCATTACTGTTTCACCTTTTGCGGTAACAACACCATCGGCAATTACCTCCGCGCTCAAAACAACTTTGCGGTTTTTAATCTCAATTACTTTTGCCCGTATCTCCAGCTCAACTCCTGACGGGGTAGGCTTAAGATAGTCCACTTTCAATGATGCAGTTACAAATCTCGGCAGAGACTTCTCCCCAAGTGAAAATCCATCTTCTTTCATTCTTGCAGCTGCTGCAGTTCCGGCACAGTGGCAGTCAATCAATGAAGCGATAAGGCCTCCATATATATTTCCCGGAAATCCTCCGGTATACTGTGGTGCAGGGGTAAAACGACATACACTTTCATCGCCGTCACTGTAACTTTTAATATGCATCCCCTTTTCATTCAATCTTCCGCAGCCGTAGCAGTGGGAGTAATCATCGGGATAGTAATCCTGAAATGCTTTATCTGTCATATTCTTCACCCTCTCTGAATTTAAAATTTAATTATAGTCTATTTATCGAAACACTTACACTATCCTCATGAATAATCCATTCGTCAATAAATTACAGAACTTACTCTTAATAAAAAATTGCAAAGTCAAAATACTAATCCCGCGTACATGTAATTATTTACACTATTACAACTTCATTGACTTTCAACGGTTTTTTAATTATATTATAAAAGCATTTAATCATATACCAATGGCATTATATCTCCCACAGTCGTAGGAGTCGTGAGATATAATATCTCTTTTTTTGTTACAGTATATGTTTACGAATTAGTATCATTGACTCAGGTCATTGTACAGATATCCGGGATCTGCAATAATAATATTACAATTGAAACAAGCCGGGCGAGGGCATTATGAAAATGGAATCTCTTATTTTTTTCGACAAAACAGATCTTCTGCCGGAGAGTTCATTCTCTGAAGACGAAATAGCTACTTTATACCAGATAAACTTGAAAGTTGCCGGAAGTAAATCCCTTGAAGAGGTTCTGGACTTTATCTTTAAAGAGATTAAAAAAATAATACCCTGCGACAGGATAGATGTTGCCTTCATAGAGGAAGACAATCAGAGAATGGTAATCCAGTTTGTAAAATCTGATTATGAACCGGTTTATCTTAAAAAGGGTTTTGCCTCGGACATAATAGGAGGCTCGATTCAGAAAGTTTTTCTTTCCGGTATGCCCAGCGTAATTAACGATATGGAACTTCATGCTAAAAGCAATCCCATGAGTGAGTCGGCGCGTATGCTTCTGAAGGAGGGTATCCGTTCCTCCATGGTCTGCCCGATGAAATCGGAAGATAGATACATCGGAATGTTCATGTGCCGCTCCCGTGAACCCAATGCCTACGGTATACACCAGATAAGCCTTCAGATGGCCTATGCTCACAGACTCGGCCAGGCAGTTGAAAAAGCATATCATATTGAAGAGCTGTCATCTGCAATGTCTTCATACATGGAGATGCTAAGTTTTGTAAGCCATGAACTTAAAAATCCCCTTGCTTCCATTATCATGACAGCGAAGACCCTTTCAAAGGGGTATTACGGAGAGATGGGTGAAAAACAGAAAAATGCATCTGACAGAATAATCAGAAAAGCGGAATATCTCCTGAACCTTACAGCTGAGTACCTGAGTCTGGCATCAATTGAGACAGGGGAATTTCAGGCCAGACCAAGAGAAGTGGATTTTTACGAAGATATAATCTCCCATTCAAATGAAATAATTGCCGTAATGCTTCAGGAGAAAAAAATAAAATTTGAGCAGAATATTACAGCCGATCTCCCTGTTGTAAAATGCGACCCGGAACTTATGAAGATTGTAATGACAAACTTTTTAAGCAATGCTGTAAAATACAGTGACTTTGAAGCGGTCATTAGACTTAGCGTTACTGCGGAAAACGGACGAATACGGGTATCGGTATGGAATGAGGGTCCCGGATTTCCTGAAAGTGAAAAGATCCGTCTATTTAAAAGATTCTCCATACTGCAGACTCCGGAACTGTCGGAACGGAAAGGTCACGGAGTGGGACTTTACGTCACATGGAAAATAATTCTTCTCCATGGGGGGAGGATATGGGCAGATTCTAAACATGGCGAATGGGCTGAATTCACATTCGAAATTCCGCAGCTAATGGATCAGTGCCTTTTATACTGAGACCAGACAACTCCAAACCTCACGGCCCCTCCTTAGGGGGCAAAAAAGTAATATGTAAACAATTTTTTATTATTCTAACTATATCGTTAACAATTAGCATAACTGAGTCTCTTCCTTTACGAAAAAACGACCACATAGTCGGCACTTATGACACAAATTCACCACACAAAAATAGTAAATTCTACTACAAAGAACTACATGATACGGCTATTGTATTTGTTATGAAAGTCATATAATGTATGCTAATTTTACTATTTTAAATTCTCGTGAATAATCAGATTGAGTTGTTATCAGAGTAAATTTTGTCATAAATTGGGGATGATCACTGCTCTGATTTTCAGAGTAAATGACAAATTATCTTTCACAGCAGCTTTTCGTAATCTTAAGATTATTTACCGGAATTAAACTAAACTTTAATTCATCGGAATTATCAGGAGGAAACAATGTTTGAATTATCAGAAGAGCAATTGATGGTACGTGATATGTGCCGTGGTTTCGCGGAGAAAAATCTCAGAGAGCAAGCTGTTGAGATCGACAAATCCCATAAATTCCCTCTTGAGACTACACGAAAACTCGGGGAACTTGGAATAATGGGAGTTGTTTATCCCGAAAAATATAACGGTGCCGGGATGGATTACGTTTCCTATGCAATAGCCGTTGAAGAAATTTCAAGAGTATGCGCCTCTTCCGGAGTTATAGTTTCAGCTCATAACTCTCTATGTCTCTCCCCGATTTACTATTTCGGAACAGAGGAGCAGAAAGAAAAATATCTTCCGAAGCTTTGCACAGGTGAGCATATAGGAGCCTTCGCAATCACAGAGCCGGGTGCAGGATCGGACTCAGGCGGTACAAAAACATCAGCCATTAAAACTACAGACGGCTATATTCTGAACGGCACAAAAAACTTTATAACAAACGGCGGATATGCCGACACTCATGTTACTCTTGCGATCACTGATAAAAATGGAATGAAAAATAAAAATTCATCTTTTTTTATAATCGAAAAAGGTGACCCCGGTTTTGAAGTAGGAAAGGTTGAAGAAAAACTCGGTATATGCGGCTCATCAACAACTGAGATGGTATATGTAGACTGTAAAATACCAGAAGGAAGAATGCTCGGAGCGCCTGGCGAAGGATTTAAAATTGCAATGCATACCCTTGACGGCGGGCGTGTTGGTATTGCTGCTCAGGCTCTCGGAATAGCGCAGGCTGCTCTTGACGAAGCTGCTAAATATGCAAATATAAGAGAGCAGTTCGGAGCACCTATAGGCAAACTCCAGGCAATTCAGTGGATGATTGCAGAGATGGCAACAGAGATTGAAGCATCAAGGCTTCTTGTTTATAAAGCTGCTGATATTCTCTCCAAAAACGGAAAGAACAGGCGTCCTGCAAGCAAATTTGCGGCAATGGCTAAACTCTACGCGGCAGAATGCTCTCACAGATGCGCGCATAAATGCATTCAGATACATGGCGGTTACGGTTATGTAAAAGAGTATATAGCTGAGAGACTTTACAGAGATGCAAGGATTACTGAAATCTACGAAGGTACCTCGGAAATTCAGAAAATGGTCATTGCAATGAATGTACTTACAGAGTATGAAGAATAAAATTTAAAATGCTTGTATAATATAACAATGATAGAATAATTTAAGTGTTATCAATCCCTCTCCCTTGATGGGGGAGGATAGGCAGTGGTGTAATTACTTTGGTTTTATTTCAAACTTAAAAACACCCTCCACTAAGCCCCCTCATCAAGAGAGAGGGAATAAAATAAAAATAATTTTCCCGGAGGAATCTTAATGAAAGAAGTAGTAATAGTAAGCGGAGCAAGGACCTCAATCGGTGCTTTCGGCGGTTCTTTAAAAGATGTATCCGCAATAGAGATGGGCTCTCTTGTTATGAGAGAAGTATTCAGAAAGATAAATTTAAAACCTGTTGCCGGCAGCGAACAGAATGAATTCGCACCGGATAAGCTCAAAGGCAAAGGTCAGCTCGATCTTGAAAAAAAAGGATATAATTATGATGCATCTGCCAGAGAGATTAATGTCGACGAAACAATCATGGGCTGCGTTCTCCAGGCTGCTCAGGGGCAGAATCCCGGAAGACAGGCTCATATATTTGCAGGAATTCCGAAAGAAGCTGCCGGCTGCACAATCAATAAAGTCTGCGGATCGGGATTGAAATCAATAGCAATGGGAGCTCAGGCTATCATGACGGGGCAGGCCGATGTTATTGTCGCCGGCGGAATGGAGAGCATGAGCAATACACCTCTCGCACTAAAAAAAGCAAGGTGGGGATACAGGATGGAGCTCACCGGTATGGGTGATATTCACGACCTCATGGTATATGACGGATTATATGAAATTTTCAACGGATACCACATGGGTATTACAGCTGAGAATATTGCCGAACTTTACGGCATATCAAGGGATGAGCAGGACAAACTTGGAGTTTCAAGTCATCAGAGAGCGATGAATGCAATCAAGACAGGACTTTTCAAAGATGAGATCGTCCCTGTAATTATCCCATCAAGAAAAGGTGATATAATAATTGATACAGATGAAAGACCCATGGAGACCACTCTCGAAAAAATGGCTCAGATGAAACCTGCATTTAAAAAAGATGGAACAGTAACCGCAGCAAACGCATCAGGTATAAACGACGGAGCCGCTGCTGTACTTATGATGAGTGCCGATAAGGCGAAAGAGCTGGGACTTGAAGTTATAGTAAAAATCCGTTCATTCGCAACAGGGGGAGTTGATCCGGCATACATGGGACTCGGACCTGTTCCAGCTATAAGAAAAGCTCTGAAGATGGCAGGAATGACCATGAAGGACCTTAACATGGTTGAGATCAATGAAGCCTTCGCGTCACAGGCAATAGGATGTTTCAGAGAACTGGGGCTTGATAACGATTTCCCTAATCAGCTTGGAAGCGGTATCTCACTTGGACACCCTATCGGATGTACAGGCGCGAGAATGGCTGTAACAACAATGTACCAGATGAAGAGAAAAAATTTCTCAACCGGAGTTATGAGTATGTGTATCGGCGGCGGTATGGGAATGGCGATGATTTTCGAAAGATAAATTTAATGTGCAGTGCTCCACACTGCACTGCACTGGCCGCTCCGGTGAGGCTGACAGTTATCCGCATCTTTTATGCGGATAAAAATCCTCCATGGAAAGCCCCCAACCCCCGGAGGGGGCTTAATTTCAGTTAGTTATTAATTCTTATAACTTTGAAGAATAACAAGTCCCCCTCCGGGGGGTTGGGGGGCTGGTTATAAAATTATAAGGAGTTTTTTATGACACCAAAACAATATAACAACCTGAAATTCAGCAAAGATGAAAATGTCGGAATTATAACTCTCTCCAGACCTAAAGCCCTCAATGCCCTTAACACAGAACTCCTTCTTGAGCTTAAAGATATAGTTGAACATATCTCAAAAGACGAAAGTATTCATGTACTGATAATCACAGGTGACGGAAAAGCATTTGTAGCCGGTGCCGATATTACAGAGATGAAAGACTTCAACAGTATAGACGGATTAAAATACGGCGAACTCGGTGCCGCTGTACTTCGTAATATTCAGAAACTGAAAATCCCGTCAATAGCGGCAGTAAACGGTTTCGCGCTGGGCGGAGGATGTGAACTTGCAATGTGCTGCGACATAAGAATCGCATCTGAAAACGCAAAGTTCGGTCAGCCCGAGGTCGGTCTTGGAATTACTCCCGGATTTTCAGGCTGTGTAAGACTTGCAAGACTGGCCGGAGTAGCCAAGGCAAGAGAGCTTATCTATACAGCAGATATTATTCCGGCTTCAGAAGCTGAAAAAATCGGACTGGTTAACAAAGTTGTTCCCGCAGATCAGCTCATGGATGCAGCAATGGAGATGGCAAAAAAGATTGCATCAAAGGCTCAGCTTGCAGTGCGATTTTCCAAAATGGCAATCAACAGAGGATTCGAGACAGATATTGAAACAGCAATCGCATTTGAAAATCAGGTCTTCGCGCAGTGCTTCTCAACTGAGGATC
Source organism: Spirochaetota bacterium (assembly GCA_038241375.1). Lineage (GTDB taxonomy): Bacteria > Spirochaetota > UBA4802 > UBA4802 > UBA5550 > WRGT01. The sequence continues at coordinate 1,929 of JBBRFT010000081.1, read as the reverse complement.
AGAAAGAGGGGATGACTGCCTTTGTTGATAAAAGAGCGCCGGAGTTTAAGGTGAAGTAACTAAATCCTTCCCGCCCCCTCTGGCCGCTGGCCATCTCCCCCATGAATGGGAGGAGAAGTGTATAAAATGTTTAGTATACACCCTTTCTCCCATTCATGGGGAAAGGTGCCCGACGGGCGGATAAGGGCGGGGAAGTCACGCTGCTCAGTAATTTTAATGGTTCATCCTAATATTTAAAACACCTTTCACACTCTCCGTATAAGATCACTCTTTATATCGTTAACCGTATTACACCCCGTAAGAACCATAGCTTTACTGAACTCTTCTTTAATCTGATTGAGATAAAATGATGTACCCTCTACCCCCATACCTACTGCTGCAATCGCAACGGGTCTGCCGATAAGTACAAAATCAGCTCCAAGTGCAATTGCTTTCAGAACATCAACCCCATCGCGGAATCCGCCGTCGATCATAATTGTAATAGATTTGCCCACAGCAGCTACTATCTCCTCAAGCACATCCATTGAACCGGGCATCTGATCAAGGACACGTCCACCGTGATTTGAAACTATAATCGCATCAGCTCCGGCTTTGCATGCCATCTCGGCATCTCTCGGATTCATTATACCTTTAAGTATAAACGGCAGAGATGTTGCTGATTTAATCTCCATTAGTTCGCTTACGCTCTTCGCAGCTACCTCCTGATTTTTCATCGCCATGGTTTTAAACACTACCGCATCTATATCAATCCCTGCAGCGATTGCGCCAGCTTTCTCTGCAGCCTTGAATCTCATTATAATTTCGTTGTTATCTTTTCTCGGTTTGAATATGGGAATACCCCAGCCGTTCTCCTTTTGTATTGCTTCAAGCCCGATTTTATATTTATCCGGCGTAGCTCCGTCGCCGACAAAGGCTATTGTTCCTGATTTTTTACATCCTTTTACAACTGCAATATTATATTCAAGTTCTTCTATAGCTCCGTTCATATTTGTAACAGAACCGGTTATCGGCGCCGCCATTACCGGAAAAGATATTTTGTGACCGAAAATCGAAGCCGAGGTATCGGGAACGACTCCCTCATGAATCAGTGTTGTAATAACTTTAAACTGCTTAAGTGCGTCGGCATTTCTTCTGAAAGAATCACCAGTGCCGGTTCCCCCCATTCCGGGAACACCGGAAGCACACTCGTAACCGTCGCAGCTTTTACATACATAACATATTTTTTTAAATTTTTCCCGTGCAAGGGCATTTATTGTATTCATCGAAATCTCTGAATCAATTGATGTTTCAATTCTCAGAAGTTCAAAACACTGTTTAACCGCGGCTTCAGCCTGCTTAAGTGTATCACCAACAGCAATTATATTTCCCGATTTCTCTACATTTGATGTAGGCTTAACTACAGTATCGCCCTCTTTTATATTAAGAAAAATTTCTTCTATTCCGGGAACTTTCAGTGCCTCTTCAAGGCCTGAAATCTTTTTAACAATGCCAGGCTTGCAGATAATAGCTCTTTCAATCGCTACTTTATTGAACACCGGCTCCAAATTACCCGGCTCATGCCCCAAAGATACTTCTATCATCGCCTTCATCAAATCAACACCGGAGGAGAGAGGATATGTATATGAAGACATAAATCCCCCTGACAGTCTGGCGGCAATCTCTCCGATCATTGCACCGCTCTTAGTTACTTTTATGTCACCCTTGGCAGCACCTGTAGTTAGCCCGAGAGCTTTAATCCCCCTCCGCATTACATCACAGGCATCTTCAAGCATCTCAATCTTTAAATGAGACGGCATGGTATGACCGGTTTCGACAAAGTTCGGAGGATATTCAATAATACGATCTGCCACTCCGGTGATTGTAATCTCTTCATTAAAAATTATAGCATCAATTGAAAGCTCAGGTCCATCCATGAACTGTTCAACAATA
>JBBRFT010000080.1:0-13141 GCA_038241375.1 Spirochaetota bacterium | reverse complement strand
GCCTTGTTTAAATACTCTGTAACTTCGGTGCTCTCCTTAATGTTGAAAATCTCTGATACCTCCTGTATGCAGTGAATCCTGTCCATTTTTTTGTTTAACATCTGTCTGTTTTTGATTACATAGGCAAGCATAAGCTCACTGATGTTCGAAACAGCTTTTTCGATCACAGCTATATCAAGACCGAGTATCTTCTGGATATCTCCAAAACTGATTCCGTCGTTTCCTGAATAAAGGATCTTGAATATACTGATTTCATCTCTGCTGAAAGAGGAGATAATTCTGTAGAGTGTAAAGAAATTCAGCATGGCCTCTCTGATTTTCGCTTCAGATGAGGTCTTGATATTGAGTATTTGCGCCAGCTCTTTCTGTTTTTCAGGCTGGATTCTTTTTAATATATCATCAATTGTTTTCATAAAAAGTTGTAGACACCTATTATATACTATTTTATATGTATGTGGTTAAATATGCAATAAATTTTGTTGTAAATTTCGGTTTTGTTGTGCATTTTACCCCATAAACCCATATTTTTTCATTTTTTTTTAATCCCAAGGAGAATTTAATGATTCAGTTTTTAAGATTTGATAAATCAAAAGAATTTGATGTCGAATTTGAAATAATAAAGGGAAAAGAAGCTGTCAGATTTTTTCTCAAAAGAAGCCTTTATTTATTCCTTTTTGCTTATTCTACACTTTTTCTCGCAGTGGCAATTCCTTTTGTAAAAACTCCATGTTTATATATATATTTTGCAGGGAGTATGGCAACTGTTTTTTATATGATAAGATTTATAAATCACATTGTCAAATATGTAAAGTATAAAAATGGTTCTATTAAGTTTACTAATAATTTTATAGAGATAAAAAATGCAGATAAGACTTTTAAAATTCCTGCAGATGAGATAACTTATCTTGAGATAAATCCTCTGGGAAATCTGCTGATCAGAGAAAAAAACGGCGTTACATCTTTCCCGAGAGTTCTTCTTAGTGATGAGCAGCGCAATTTTATTCAGGAGCTTTTTCAGGATATGGCTCCGAAGCGGACTCTTCTATATAAGAAGATTTGGGAGTTTGCCGATGCCGTTGTAGTTGCTCTTGTTCTGGCTGTTCATATAATTCAGTATGTAATTCAGGCCTACTATATACCTACCGGTTCTATGGAAGAGACTCTTCAGGTCGGAGACCATCTCTTTGTCGAGAAGATTACATATGGGCCGATTATTCCTCAAATGATGGGAATGTCCGGACCACTTCATCTCGATGCTCTTGCAGTAAGAGGGCTTAAGCGCGGCGATATCGTAATATTTACACCTCCTATCGAAAGTGAAAAGCATAAAGATTACATAAAGAGATGTATCGCGCTTCCCGGCGATGAGTTTCATGTAAAAGATAATTTTGTATATATTAACGGAGTAAGGCAGGATGAGCCTTATACTCTCGGGAAACCGACGGATTACGATCATTTCAATATCAACAAATTCAATAATATTGAAGGGGTTGTTCCACCAGGGAAAATTGTTGTTCTTGGTGACAATAGGATTAACTCATCAGATGGAAGATACTTCGGTTATCTCGATATAACAGCAATTAAAGGAAGAGCTTTTATCCTTTATTGGAATAGTGATCAGATATTCAGCGGTAAGTTCAACAGGCTCGGATTGATCAGATAATTGTGGATTGTGATTGTCTGAAATTCTATAGCCGGTTATACTAGAGATAGAAAGTAATGGATAAATCTGTATTTAGAAGACGGGTTTTAATCAGCGGTTTTATTCTGGCCGTAATTATGTTTTTCTTTGTTCTGAAACTCTTTGATCTTCATTTTTCAGAAAAAATTATCCTCCCTAAAAAAGAGCCGATCGAAAACGGCAGAGGTTATATCTTTGACAGGGAGGGTTATCTTCTTGCTTTAAGTGTTGAGCTCGATTCGGTTTATATTAATCCGCAGGAGTTGACTAATCCAGCTTCTGCCGCCATTGCACTTTCAAATGTTCTGAATACTCCCTCAGCAGGTCTTTTAAACCGGTTTTCAAGCGACAAAAAGTTTTTATGGCTCATACGAAGATGTGATGACCATCTCTCTGCAAAAATAAAAGCTCTTGGTATTAAAGGTGTTCATTTTACTAAAGAGTTCAAACGCGTTTATCCCTATGATAATTTAGCTGCAAATGTTCTGGGTTTTGTTGGCCTTGATAACCGGGGACTCGACGGTGTGGAATACAGGTCCAATAATATTCTCTCAGGTCGTGATGAAATCGGTAAAGATGAGATTTCGCGGGAGATTTACCAGAAGAAAAACCTTACTCTTACAATAGATAGATATATTCAGCATGTTGCAGAGGAGGAACTCGGCAAGGCGATGCAGCAGCATAGAGTGTCACAGGGAGCTGTCGTGATACTTGAAGTTGGAACAGGGCGGGTACTTGCCATGGCAAAAGCTCCGTCATTTGATCTGAATAACTTCGGGAATTATAATTCTGCTACCAGGTCAAATTTCGGAATTATCGATTCATTTGAACCGGGATCAACTCTTAAAGTTATTGCTCTTGCTTCCCTTCTTGAAAACAGACCCGATGCATTAAAGAAGGATTATATTTGCGAAGGGTATGTCGATATAAGTGATGTGAGGATTAACTGTCTTCATAAACACGGCAAATTAAGCATTGATAGAGTTATAGCCGAATCATGTAATGCGGGGATGATTCAGTCAGTTAAAACTCTTGAAAAAAAAGAGATGTATAATACTTTCAGAAAATTCGGATTTGGCGTTCCAACCGGATTGGAAATACCGGGAGAGGCAATTGGCATATTGCGGCCGGTGGATCAGTGGTCCGGTCTTTCTAAATATTCCATGGCGATCGGGCATGAAATCTCAGTTACATCAATTCAGCTCGCAGCGGCGTTCAACGCCATTGCAAATGGCGGGGTGTACGTAACGCCCACTTTGATTGAGAAAATTGAAAAACCTGACGGAACCCTTGTGCGGAATTTTTATTCGCATACAAAGGGGCGAATCATGAAACAGGAGGATGCTTCACTCCTTATGAAAATGATGAGAGAGGTGGTGTCTTCCGGGACGGGTAAGCAGGCAGATTCAGTTTTCTATCAGATTGCAGGGAAAACAGGGACTTCTCAGAAATTCAGCAGAGCTGAAGGGGGATATTCCGACAGGAATGTTTCGACCTTTGTGGGAATAGCTCCGTATCAGAATCCTAAGATTACCATGCTCGTAATTCTTGATGATCCCGATGATCGTTTTACCGGGGGTGCTTCGGCTGCTCCTGTCTTTATGAGAATAACCGATCGTATTCTTCCTTACTTCGGGATCGGCGGTAAAGATGCTTCATCTCTGGTGATGAAGAAATCACAGGAGAGAGTCAATTTTGAGTATCAGACAGTTCCTGATTTACGAGGAATGAATACAGCAGAGGCTGCCGCGGTACTTAAAGTTCTCGGTGAAAAATACGGTGTTAAATATTTTATTAAAGGTTCGGGCCGGGTTTATGGACAGAAGCCTGCACCGGGCAGCGGATTGAAGCAGGGTGAAAATCTCATTCTGTTTATGAAGTGAAAGAAAATAAATATGAAAGATATATTTAATACAAACATCCAGGCTCTTGCTGCAAAAAACAGTGAGCTTTCATCCCGTTTAAAAAATGTTTCATCTGATCAGGTAGAAGTTGTTATTTCAAAAACCGGGAATCCTGTTCCATGTGTAAATACCGGTGACGGAAGAAAACTTTTTGTTCACAGTAAAATAGATCCCCTGCGGGAAGCGGAGAGATTTATCTCGGAAATCGATACTGCGAATAAGGATCTGATAATTGTTTTAGGATTCGGATTCGGATATCACTGCGAACTTTTATTGAATAAGATTCCATCTAATGTTAATGTAATAACAATAGAAAAAGATGAATCTCTCCTGAAATGCGCTTTTGAATCACGCGAACTTGTTGATATAATTAAATATGATAATTTCTATCTCCTGGCTGATCCTTCCGAAAGTCTGCTGTCAGATATTTTCAGAGGAAAATCCTCGCGTAATGTACTTTTCGTAACTCATCGGGGTTCCGCACAGTTGTATCCCGATTACTATCAGAATACAGTTTCAATAATTAAATCATATATATCAACTAAAGATGTAAATATAGCGACACTGGCGCGGTTTGAAAAAACATGGGGCTCTAATACCTCGCGGAATATAGGTGTTATTTCCCGGTCTTGCGGTGTTAATCAATTTTTTGATATGTTCAATGGGATTCCGGCTATTGTTGTCGCAGCGGGTCCGTCTTTGACTTATAGTCTCGAATTTGTCAGAGAAAATATAGGCAAAGCTGTTGTTATCGCAGTGGATACATCGTACAAATTGCTCATTGACAACGGCATCACTCCGCATTTTTGTCTCTCCGTTGACCCCCAGCTGATCAACGCAAGATATTACGAAGGAATAGGAAAAACCGAAACAATTCTTGTTTCAGATCCCACTGTTCACCCTTCCATATTCAGATACTTTAAAGGGAGAGTCTCTGTTACCGGGATTGCCTTTGATATGATGAAGTGGATCGACGATATTTGCGGAGAGAAGGGTGAGCTTACTCACGGAGGATCGGTCTCCACAAATGCATATGATTTCGCAAGGAGGATCGGTGCATCTCCTGTCTGTATGGTGGGACAGGACCTCTCTTTTACATCGGGGCTTGCTCATGCGAAGGGGTCCTATCTGGATGAGCAAATTCATAACAGGACATATAAGTTTAATAATGCGCAGATGTACAACCGCAGACAGCTTGCTTCTCTCCCTCCGGTTTATTTGAAAGGGGTACGGGGGACGCGGGTTCTTACCAATCAGAAGATGATGATTTTTCAGAACTGGTTCGAGAAGAGAAATGACAGCGATCTGATAAACGCTACATATAACGGAGTTTTTATTAGCGGAGTAAAAAATATACCCAGTGATAAACTTCCTTTCGATTATCCGGCTGTTGATCTTCGGAGTAAAATAGATGAGTTGTTTAACAGATTTAAAGATGAAACGGATTCCGGCAGAGTCAGTAGACTTAAAAAGAGAATTGATGATATGCTCTCTGAGATAGATGGTCTTATCCCTGTTCTTGAAAAAGCTTCATCCTATGCCTTGGATCTTTCACAGATGATTGAATCAGGCAGAGATAAGAATGATCCGGGAAGAATGTCTTTTATTTTAAAAAAACTTGCAGAGTCGGATAAATATATCGAATCTATGAAAAAGAGTAAAGGGCTCATAAGCTTTTCAATACAACGGGTAATTCATACAATTACTGAAGGATATGATCTGAACAGCGGAAAAGATGATAATGCCGCAGAGAGATCTGTTTATCTCTACCGCGGGCTACTTGAGGGGACTCTCTTTAACCGGAAGATACTTGGGAAGATGAGGCTTATGCTTTAGTGGGGTTTTCCCTGACTTTTTCATGAAGAAGATCGGGAAAACCGGGGTGAAGCCTGGATAAAGTTTTTAAAACTCTATTCAGGCTGGAGCGTGTGATGTGTTGCAGTAAATCACCTCTTACCCGAATATAGTCAGATGAAAATAGATCCCAAGCAGTGTGCATGTCACAAGGCTCAGGAAAAGATGTATAATTCTTGCTTTCCCCGGTGAGATTGTTTTCTGACGTGCGATAAAAATTCCGGAACACCATGTGACAAGATATGATGCTGTTAATGCAATTAAAAGTGTTTTCATCTATTGTTCTCCGTTATTATTTTGTAGAAAGTATTGTCAGAAAACTTCACCGTATACAGCAGCATGCGATATTTCATCGGGGAGTATAAGTTTTAAAATTTTCAGGAATGACGGATCACCGTCGCATTTAATTTTTTCTTCAATTCTCAGAACAGCTTCAGCTTCCTTTTCACTCAGTGACTTCAGCTTTTTTTTCAGCGGCACAAATCTTATAATCCGCCCTGCCGACTTCCCCATGGTAATCCAGAGTTTCTCGCTGCCCGGCTCATTTTTGTAATTGGTGAAATAGTAATGCCGGAATAGTTTCCCGTGCATCTGTTCCTGTTCCGATACCTCTTTTAATCTTGCTCCCAGTAACGGATTTTTTTTGCCGTATTGATCCGCAAGTACAGAGTATAGTCCTGCGGCGAACATCTCCGTGCGGAATGAACTCTTAACCTGTAGTTTTAAATCTCCCATAATTTTATCCTGTAGTTATAATTTAGAATATAGAGGGCTGTGCTGTTTCACAAAGCCAGTCTGTCATCTATGCTTATACAACTGAAACGGTCAGGTGTGACAGAATCTCTCTTTTTTTGTTGATTCTGCAGGTAAAGCGCCGGGAAATCTAAAAAAGAGTTAAGCTGCAGGTTTTATTTAAAATCAAAAAAATGATAAAAAATGTCACAAACCCCTGCTGAAATTGTATAAGTTAGAGTATATACTAAAGGAATAGAAAATGAATAATCCATTTGCTGAAAAAATATCAGATGAGGATGAACTTATTATTATTGAAGAGTCTGTTCAGGGGAACCGTTCATCTCTGGAGAAGCTGGTTCTGCGCCACCAGGCGTGGATTTATAATATCGCGTTTAAAATGGTGATGGACCATGACGATGCCAGTGATGTTACTCAGGAGATTCTGGTTAAGATGATAACCGGTCTATCCACATATGACTCAGGAAAAGCAATGTTCAGAACATGGCTCTACCGGATTGCCGTTAATCATATACTGAATATGAAGAAGAAAAAATTTGAAGTGCGAATTAATGATTTCGACAGATACGTTCCGCTTATTGAAAAAATGCCTGATAGCAGGTCGTTTTCTCATCCGGAAGCTGCAATTCTTGCAGAAGAGCTGAAGACCGGATGTATGATGGGGATGGTAATGTGTCTTGACCGGAGGGAACGGCTTGTCTTTATTCTGGGCGCGATTTTTGGAGTAACTGATAAGGTCGGTTCTGAACTCATGGAGGTTTCGCGTGATAATTTCCGGAAAATACTCTCCCGTTCCCGCGAAAAAGTCTACTCGCACATGAATGGGGCATGCGGTCATGTTAATCCTGAAAATAAGTGCAGGTGTTCTAACAAAACAAAAGCATTTTTTGATATGGGTATGCTCGATCCCGCTAATACTCGTTATTATAAACCGGAAAGCATTAAAGTGAGAGATGCTGTAAATCTGAAATTCGATGAGTTCGACCGGAATTATTACGGGCCGTTTCTCGATCATTTCAGGGATCAGCCTTTTTACAATTCACCTGATATGGTGCTCTGGCTGAGGAATATGCTTGGATGCGAAGAGTTTCAAAATCTTTTTGGAGTTCACTGAATAAATTGAGAAGAATTCACAATAATTATTTTGAAAATTTGAATCTTTAAATATATTAAAATAATATTTACAGTTTCCAGTGAGTAATTATAAACTGGTAAGGAATTATGTAACTGCTCATAAACTGGTGTAATTTTAACTACGACGTGTCTCCGGCGCGGCGGAGAGTAATTATACCACCGGTTTTTGAGTTGTTATCAAATTATTTTGTTGTTTATGGAAATCAGAAAATGCGAAAATATATTACTTTTATTATACTTATAATGGCAATAAGTCTTGCCGCTTCGCCGGAAGATGATAGAAAAAATTTGATCTTTGATATCAACGGTGTTGCGGAATCGGATATAACTCTTGCTGAATCTAAAAATGAGCTCTATCTTTACGATCTGTTTATTCTGGCTCTGAAAAAAAATGAAGACATTGCAATTGAAGGTGAAAAATCTCTTCAGACTCTTGCAAAGAGAGACCAGGCTCTGGGAGCGTTTCTCCCGCGTATCTCCGTGAGAGGCGTTAAGGCTATTCCTGAAAATGATAAGAATTCACAGAATACAGGAGTTGCTCTTTATGCCAGACAGAACATCTTCTCCGGACTTTCTGAATATGCCGGTTACAAATCTTCGGGTTATGAAATGAAAATGCGGAAATGCCGGCTCCTGTACTATTCCGGTCAGCTTCTTCTTGAATCTGCAAGTGGTTTCTATTCAGTGCTTCAGCTGGAGGGGAGTATTAAAAACCGTGAACAGGTTTTAAAATATTACAGGAATATTGCAGCCGAATTGCGCCGGAGGGCCTACGTTGGAAAAACCAGGGGGAGCGATGTTCTTCTTGCAGAAGGCCAGATTCAGAGACTTGAAGCCGAGATACTCTCTCTTAAAAATGAACTTCATCGGGCAAGGCTCGCTTTGCAGACTCTCGCCGGAATAAATCAAGATACAATTCTTAAAGATAATTCACCGTTAAAGAATCCTGTTTACGATCTGGAGACGGCAAAAAAAAATATTAGTGCAAGACCCGACATTCGTGCTGTTGAATATGAAGTTTTAATGGCAGAACAGAATCTTCTCGAAGCAAAAGGGGGACATCTCCCCACGGCATATATTGAAGGGTCTTATAATCTTTATAGTCGTGAAAAAACACCGAAAGACTATAATGCCTATCTTGGTGTTGAACTTCCGATTTTCAGCGGCGGTATTACAAGAGGACGGGTTAAGGAGAGTGAGTCGCTGCTCCGTCAGGCTGGTCTTAAACTCTCATCAGTTAAGCGTTTTTCAGTAGAAGAGGTTACCGATGCCTATGTAAGCTGGGAGAGTTCATTCAAAGAGGTTGAGGCATACAAGGCGGCGGCAGTAATGGCGGAGCGTAATTACAATGCGGTACTCCGTGAATACAGGCTTAGTCTTACAACTATTCTTGATGTGTTTACGGCTCTTAAAGAGCTTCAGGGGGCTAATGATGATTTCGAAAGGAAAAGGCTTCAGCATGTCATGGACAGACTCCGGCTCGGCGTAGCTTCCGGAGAGTTTGAAGGGAATAAATCTGCTGTACTTAAAATAGAATAGAATTACACAGCGGTTCTGTATTACCGTGTTGAGTACGGTTTATAATTCAAGAGTACCGGGGGATGCTTATGACGTTATCTGATATATCTATAAAAAATCCTGTTTTTGCATGGATGCTTATGTTCGGACTTCTGTTTTTCGGTTCTATATCATATAATCGTATGGGTGTTTCCCAGATGCCTGATATAGATTTCCCCATGGTAACCATCGATGTTGAGTACGAAGGAGCCTCCCCTGAAATAGTAGAAACTGATATAATCGATGTAATAGAGGAGGCTGTCGTAAGCGTTGAGGGTATCACTGAAATTAATTCAGAAGCCAAAATGGGATCTGCCCGGGTAACTGTCGAACTTGAATTGAACCGCAATGTTGATGTAGCTGTCCAGGAGATTCAGTCAAAACTTTCAAAGGCTCAAAGACTTCTGCCTGCGGGAGTCGATTTCCCTGTTATTTCAAAAAGAAATCCGGAAGACCGGCCTCTGGTTATTTTTGCGCTGACCTCGGATTCACCACTACGAGAGCAGATGATTTATGCCCGGTATAATATCCGCGACCGTTTTCAGTCAATACCAGGGGTCGGGGAGGTCAGACTCTTCGGGTATATAGACAGAAATATCAGGATACTTGTTGATGGTGAAAAACTCCGACGCTTTGAATTAACCGTCGATGATATAATTAATGCCATCGGCCGCGAACATGTTGAAGTGCCAGGCGGTAATCTGGAAACAGGCAAAGAGGAACTTGTACTTAGATCTCTCGGTGAAGCGCAGACAGTGGAATCGATTAAAAATATTCCAATCACACTGAGAGGTGGGAGTCCTGTATATAACCGTATTCAGCTGAAGGATGTATGCAGAATTGAAGACGGGCTTGCTGATACTAAAAGGTTCGCACGATTTAATGGCAAACAGAGTCTTGGTGTTGCAATTTTTAAACAGCGCGGGGCTAATGCTGTTACAGTTGCAAACAGCGCTGTTAAACGTGCAGAGGAGATAAAGGCAACACTTCCCGAAGGGTATAACATTCAGGTGTCACATAACTGGACCAGATTTATTGAAGAGTCTATTGATGAACTTATATTTACGATTTTTCTCTCAACGATACTTACCGGTCTTGTTTGTTTTCTTTTTCTCGGTTCATGGACTTCAACAATCAATATAATTCTTGCAATACCTACATCGCTTATGGGGACGTTTATCTTTCTATATTTTTTCGGGTTTACACTTAATACTTTTACTCTCCTGGCTCTAACTCTTGCCATAGGGATAGTTGTTGATGATGCTATAATGGTTATGGAGAATATAAGCCGATATATGGGGCTCGGGAAGGACCGTGTAACGGCATCAAGAATGGGGGCGCGTCAGATTACTTTCGCTGCAGTGGCGTCAACTCTTGCTGTTGTTGCTATCTTTCTTCCAGTGGCTTTTATTGCCGGTATAATCGGGAAATATTTTCTGCAGTTTGGAATAACAATTACAGTTGCGATACTCATATCTCTCCTTGAAGCTCTTACTCTTACACCAATGAGATGTTCGCAGTTTATGTCGGCTTCGGATAATACCGGTTATCTCACCAGACATGTAAATTCGATTTTCAGCTCACTGGCAAATTCATATCAAAAAATACTAACAATTGCTTTGAATAACAGAGGGAAAGTTATTTTAGCGTCAGCAGCGGTTTTTGCCTTGTCTCTACTGATCTTTATCCCGCTCAAAAAAGAGTTTGTACCGGAACAGGATCAGGGGATGTTTACGATAAACATACGTCTCCCCGCGGGCGCATCAATGGATTATAATGACAGTATGACAAAAAAAGTTGAAGCATATCTGGCCGGGAGAGAGGATATTTCTCATTATTATACAATTGTCGGCGGATTCGGCGGAGGTGCATCTAATCAGAGTGTTATTAATGTGTCGATGCATAAACCGGATAAACGGCCTGTCAATCTTCAGAAAAAAAGACCTTTAAATCAGGCCGAACTGATAAATATTATCAGGTCAGATACGAATAAAATTTCAAAAGAGATGAAAGTATCCATAAGGACATTTGCTCTAGCAGGACTCACCGCATCCCGGGGATATCCGGTAGAATTCAATATAAAAGGCGCAGACTGGAACAAACTCGGAGGGGCCAGTGAAAAGATAAGTGAAGCTATGAGGGCAAGCGGTAAACTTGTCGATGTGGATTCGAATTATGATATCGGGCAGCCTGAAATTAAAATTATCCCCGACAGAGCAGCAGCAGAACTTCGCGGAGTAAGTATGGCTGCAATCGGGAACACAATAAGTACCCTCATGGGGGGAGCAAAAGTCGGTAAGTTTACCGAAGAGGGGCATAGATTCGATATAAGAGTACGCCTTCGAGAGGGGGAACGTAAAAGTATCGACGATATCAAATCCCTCTACATAAGGAACAACAGAGGTGAGCTTGTACGCCTTTCCGATGTTGTGAAGATAGAACCTTCACTTTCAATGCTGTCAATTACCAGAGTTAATAGAGAGAGATCTATATCGATATTCGCAAATCCTGCTCCGGGTTACTCGCAGCAGGAGGGGATCGATGAATCTCTTAAGATCGCCCGCGAGATTCTTCCGGAAGGATATTATCCCGAAATTACAGGTAGCGCAAAAACAACAAGCGAATCTTTTGACAGTTTAATATTTGTTCTGATAGTCGGCATTATCGTTTCATATATGGTACTTGGTAGTCAGTTTAATTCATTTATACACCCGTTAATTATTCTGCTTTCATTACCCTTCAGTTTTTCGGGAGCGCTTTTCGCGCTTTATATAATGGGGCAGTCTATAAATGTATTCAGTTTCATAGGGCTTATACTTCTAATGGGGCTTGTTAAAAAGAACTCTATTCTTATTGTCGAATTTACAAATCAGCTGCGGGAGGAGGGGGAGACAGATGTTAAACTGGCTCTTCTTGAGGCATGTCCTGTCCGGCTTCGCCCGATTTTAATGACTACCATTTCAACTATTGCTGCATCTATTCCCCCTGCACTGGCATTCGGTCCCGGAGCAGAAACAAGAATTCCAATGGCTGTGGCAGTTCTGGGCGGGATGATATTCTCGACTCTGCTAACCCTTTTTGTCGTACCATGCGCGTACAGTCTTATGGCAAGATTTGAAAGTTATAAGACTGTTTAATGTCTATCAGATCATAAATTCCGGGTTTTTATTCTTTTTTATAATTGTTGAGGTTTTATTATTCCCGCCGTCGAAGACGGCGGGGAGGTGTAATCTTTTATTTTAACTTTAATCTCTCTGCAAGTTCCTTCTCGAGAACTTCCCGCACTAAACCGGAATCAGGTTTAACGCTTATCGGCTCATTGGCATGAATAGACTTTATCCCTTCCAGAGTCTTTTCGTGGTATCCCACTTTAAACTCCGAGAACTTGAGTCCGTGAGCAGTAGATACTATAATCACTCTGTCTGTCTTTGAAATTTTCTGTTTAGCCAGAAGTTTAATCAGTACTGCAAGTGCGACTCCTGTGTGAGGACAGCTGTACATTCCTGTTCTGTCTGCAAGGGCTGCTGCTTCAGCAAGCTCCTCTTCGCTTGCCTGTTCAACTATCCCATCGAAATTTTTCAATGTCCGTATAGCTTTCTGAACTGACACAGGATCTCCAATCTGAATTGCCGATGCCAGAGTTTTTTTCGGTGTAATCGGATTGAATTCACTGAAATTTTTCTCGTATGAAAGATAGAGAGGGTTGGCATTCTCAGCTTGTGCCAGTACAAGCTGAGGTTTTTTATTAATCAGTCCAAGCTCTAACATCATTTCGAAACCATTCCCGAGAGCCGAAATATTTCCAAGATTCCCTCCCGGGATAATTACCACATCCGGGACCTCCCAATCGAACTGCTGAGTCATCTCTACTGATATTGTTTTTTGCCCTTCAATTCTAAGTGAGTTCATCGAATTCGCAAGGTATATGCTGTTATCCTTTGTAATATCCTGAACAATTTTCATGCACCCGTCAAAGTCAGTATCAAGTGATATGACGATTGAGTTATTAGACATGGGCTGTACAAGCTGAGCTGTGGAAATCTTATTTTTCGGCAGGAATACAATAGAAGGGATCCCTGCGTAAGCAGCATATGCGGCAAGAGCAGCAGATGTGTCACCAGTTGAGGCGCAGGCAACTGCTTTAATCGGCTTCCCTCTGTTGATCATGTCATTCACCATTGAAACAAGAACAGTCATCCCCAGATCTTTAAAAGAACCGGTATGGCTGTTCCCGCACATTTTGACCCATAGATCTTTC
>JBBRFT010000079.1:0-13284 GCA_038241375.1 Spirochaetota bacterium | reverse complement strand
CTGCTGTTTCTTGGTAAGAGATCGGATCTCAGAAAAATACAGGATATGGACTGAGTTTTGTTATAATCACCCTCCCGCTAAGGGAGGGTTTTTGGAGGAGTGTTCCCGGTGATCAGGCTTAATTTGAAAAAAATACCTGTCTTATTTCTTTTTCTTCTTTCAACAGTTGTTTATGCAAAAGAGATTCCGGATTATGAATTTATTGCGGGTAAAGTTGAATTTATTAGTAAAAGCGGCAGCGAGGGAATAGTTCTGCTCTCTTCTCCAGGGAAAGAGTATCTTCTTAATAAAGGCGTTCTACTTATTATTAAGAGAGCAGATATGCAGATTGTCCTTAAAATTACCGATGTTCAGGGGACAAATCTGAGATGTGCAATAAACAGTGAGGCTGAAACCGGCAGACTTATTCATGGTGAAAATGTTTTCTACTCCGACACAATCAACAGCAGCATTAAATATAGAGACGCGAAGAGAATACTTTCACAGCTTATTAAACTTTATGAAGAGTTTATATTTAAAATCGAATCTACCGAGGAACCCGTTGTAATGGCAAACACGGTAAACGGTTTCTCTATAGAACTGGATAAGCTCCTCCCTGAGATGAAAAGAATAAACAGCAAGTATCCCGAACTGGAGAAGTTTAAACTCTCTCCTCCGGCAGAATTGCTTGGTGAGTCTGCCATGCTGGAAGTTCTTGAACCAAGGCTGAGAGATGCCTTCTTTAAAATTCAGATGTTCGGCTCAGATGAAAAGGTTAAAAAAGCCACGGATGATCTGCATAAAGTTCTTCAGAAAATGAATACAGTGAAATAATGATGGAGTTTTTTGAGCAGATATTATATTCCTTCAAAGGGAGCCCTGTTGTAAAAGAGTGGAGCGGTTATGCGGCTTTTATATTTACACTTGTTGTTTATAGAAAATTAAGACTTGGGAGATGGCGGGGAATACTGAAACGGTCTGTTGATTACCATAAATTCCATCTGTCATCGATCAGTAAAGATCTGTCAATGGATGAAAAAACCAGAGAACTTGCTCAGGCGCTTTTCTGGGGAGTAACAAAACAGCTCCCGCTTGATCTTGAAAAAGGGAAGGGGGGAAAGGCGCTGTTGAGATCTTTTCTGGGGGATAAAACAGCTCTTAATACCTGCGGAACCGTATATTATCAATGCGCGAGAAACATCAGATATATTGACAAAATTATAATTAAACTGAATGATACTCTATTAAGCACTTTCTATAGAATCTACATGCTTGAATCGGTTTTGTCTTATATTGTTATTATATACATGGATTTAAATCTTCTGTATTATCTGATTACAAGACCCCAAAGCGGTACGGGAAGACTTTATCTGGAGATGCGCGGAGAGGAGTGACCTCCCGAATTAATATTAATACATTGACAATCCTGTAGTTGTATATCAAAATAAAATCAATACTAATTACCTGTGTTTTGTGAGCAATCTCAAGTAATTTTTAAGGAATTGAACTGGTCCCTATGGAAATTAAAACCGGTAAAAAAAAGATACTCATCGTTGAGGATCAGCTTATTATAGCAATGGATCTGAAACAGACATTAGAGGTGCTGGGCTATGAAGTCATCGGCATTGCCGGCAGCGCTGATGAATGCTTCCTTTATTTTGAAAAAGAGAGACCCGATCTTGTTCTGATGGATATTATGCTGTCAGGTAGTATCGACGGTATAGCAGCAGCAGCGGTTATACATAAAGATTTTGAGGTCCCGATAATCTATCTCACGGCCCATTCCGATGATAATTCCCTTCTGCGTGCGAATCTTACCGGCCCCTACGGCTACATTGTTAAACCAATTGAAGAGAGAGATCTTTATACCTCAATAGAAATTGCTCTTCACAGATTCAGTATTGATAAAGAGCTTAAGAAAAGTGAAATAAAATACAGGACACTCTTTGAGCAGTCTCTTGACGCAATTTTTATTGCCGATGAAAATGCTGTGATAATAGATGCCAATGAAGCGATGATAGATCTTTTTGAGTATTCGCTTAAACGTATGCTCGGGCATAGCGCTTCGGAATTTTTTAACGATTATAGTGAATATGAAGCATTCATCTTTCTTGCGGCAGAGCAGGGGGGGGTTAGTGATTTTGAATGCCGCATGAAATCAAAATCGGGCAGAATAATGGATGTGCAGATTACGCTTAAAAAATATGACTATGGAAGGGAGCAGGGCGGGGGATATCAGGGTATTATCCGCGATGTTACCCAGTATAAACTTTATTTCGAAGAGCTCATCAGATCTCGTCAGGAACTCCGGAATCTTTCATCTCACATCGAATCGCTCAGAGAGAAAGAGCGAACTGATATTGCCAGAGAGATACATGATGTTCTCGGACAGTCCCTTACCGCGCTTAAAATAGATCTCTCGTGGATGAGAAAAAAAATAAATCCAGAAGAAAAAGAGCTGATTGAGAAAACAACTGTGATGGATGGGCTTATAAACGACGTTATAGTTACAGTCCGGAGACTCTCTGCAAATCTGCGTCCGGGGATTCTTGATGATCTCGGGCTTGCCGCCGCGATAGAGTGGCAGAGTGAAGAGTTCAGAAAAAGAACAGGTTATAACTGCAGCGTAAATTGTGAAGAGATTCCAAATCTCTCAGAAGATAAGGCAGTGGCTCTCTTTAGAATTTTCCAGGAGTCGCTTACTAATATCATCAAGCATTCAAATGCCGACAGTGTGGGTATATCTCTCTGTAAAAAAAATGATTGTATTGAACTGATTATAAAAGATAATGGACGCGGATTCAGCAGTGAAAATTTGATCAACCGCGGTTCATACGGGATAATAGGAATGAGAGAGAGGGTTAAATCTTTCAAAGGAACTCTTAATATTTCCGGTGCTGAAGATGGAGTGCTTGTACACGTGCAGATACCTCTTTAGGGTGACGGCTTTTTTTTATAATGGAGTGAGTAATGATAAGAATTGTAATAGCGGATGATCATGAAATAGTAAGAGCAGGTTTAAAGCAGATAATCTCTGACGACGAGGATATGGAAGTTCTCGGTGAATCGAATAACGGTGAGAATCTCATTGAGCTTGTTAAGAAAAATGATTATGATGTTGTACTTCTCGACCTGAAGATGCATGGGATAAGCGGCATCGATGTTATAAAGCACATAAAACTAATCAAGCCCGATCTTCCAATTATTGTTTTGAGTATGCATGCCGAGGACCAGTACGCAGTACGTACAATTAAAGCCGGAGCTTCGGGTTACCTTACGAAGGAGACTGCCGCTGAGAATCTTATAACTGCTGTAAGAAGGGTTGTCGGCGGAGGGAAATACATAAGCCCCACTCTTGCTGAGACTCTCGCAGACAGTATCGCAGGTGGCGGCGGCGATCTGCCGCATGAAAAACTTGCAGACCGTGAGTTTCAGGTGATGTGCATGATAGCGTTGGGTAAAACAGTAACAGAAATCGGCGCCGAACTTTTTTTAAGTGTCAAAACAATCAGCACCTACAGACAGCGAATTCTTGAAAAGATGAACATGAAGAACAACTCCGAACTTACACACTACGCGATAAAAAATAACCTCTTAGATATGTAAACTCATCACCGGCACCGCTGCGCTTCTATTATTTTTAAAGAAAGATGGATGGCGCATGATAGGAAACATCTGTATTTTGCCTGAATTCAAACTTGCGAACTGAAAAGAAAAACACTTGATTTTTACCTCAGGCTGAATATGTTATTATTAGAGGTATGAGTATGCAAGAGATAAAAAATACAGATTATCAACAGGAATTATTAAAAATTATACCGCCAAATATCACTGGAGACGATGTTAAAGTTATTAAAAAATTTCTTGTTAAATATTTTGCGGGAAAAGCCTCTGATGAAATGGATAAATTATGGGATGAACAGGGATTTAAGACCGCAGACGATATGGTAGAATACCTGAATGACTGAACGGTGTAAATTACGGGTAATTCTTGATACGAATATTCTCCTCGTTTCCATTTCAAAAAAATCTGAGTATTACTGGATTTTTGAAAAGCTGGTTAATGAAGAATATGATTTGTTTATTTCAAATGAAATTTTAACTGAGTACGAAGAGATTTTAAGTATGAAGACAAATCTGATAATTAAAAATAGCGTTATCGATTTACTGTTGATTGCAGACAATGTTTATAAAACAATTACATATTTTAATTGGAATTTGATCAGCAGCGATAAGGATGATAATAAATTCGTCGATTGTGCTATTGCTTCAAATGCTGATTGTATAGTTACAAACGATAAACATTTTAACATTTTGAAAAGCATTCAATTTCCGAAAATAACTGTTTTAAATCCAGAAGAATTTAATAAACTATTCTAAATCAACAACATTATAAAAAATAAATTTAATAAATGATAGTGGATATTTATTAACGTGAAATATTCTTCCAGTTTCTGATGATTCTTCGACAAGCTCTGCACAAGTGAAGTTTAGTATATTTCTTTAACTACAGTTGATTCAGTCTGTACCTGCTGTGATTTTTCCCTGTAGTCCTTTGTCCTACAATATGTAGGATAAAACAACCTGCTGAGCACAATTCCTCTTACCGCCAAAATAGCAAAAACACCTGAATTAATTAGCCTTTGTCTGATTGTGTTATTTTTGCTTGTGTGATAAACATTACAACATGATGAAACAGGAAAGAGAATGAGAGTGCTTGTTGTTGATGATTCCTCTCTAATAAGAGGCCGGATTTTGTCGATGCTTTCATCTTTTGAAGGCGTTAGTGTTCTTGGTATTACCGGTGATGAAGACTGGAGTCTTATCGGAGGATTAAAACCCGACTTTGTTATTCTGGATATAAAGCTCAGCAGAAGAAGTGGAGTCGATGTTCTAAAAAAGATGAAGAAGCTCAGTCCTCTTCTTCCGGTTGCAATGCTCAGTAACTATTTTGATAATTATTACATAAATAAATGCAGAGAATACGGAGCCGATTATTTTTTTGATAAGTCTAATGATTTTGAACAGCTTGCAAATACTATAATTGATTATAAAAATCTTTAATAGTGTATAAAAAGGGGGATTTATGAGTTGTGATATGATTGGAAGTGTGGAATTTGAAAATAGTTCTGAATTTTTCAGAAGAGTAAGAAGTATAGGCTGTAACAATGGTCAGCTCGTTTTTGATTTTACTAGATTAGATACATTTGAGCCGGGACTTATAAAAACTATTGCTATCGCACAGCGTTTTGCAATGCTAGATAATAAAAAAATAATCTTTAAAGGGATTCCTAAAGAGACTATGGACCTTCTTGAAACTAGAACTAACGTTGCAGTTGCTTTTTAATTTAAATATACAACAATCTTTTTATTGACATCCTCGTCATTTTATGCAACGGTTTTAAATCGGCATGAAAAATGAATAAGATAAAAATACTTATAATATTTCCAGTTTTTATACTCTCGGGATTTCTGATTTATCATTTCAGATTCTCCCCGGGGTACGATTCGTTTTTTACTCACTTCTTTTATATACCCATAGTATTGACCGCATTCTGGTGGCAGTATCGTGTAATCCCCATTATACTTCTGATTATGATTTCACTGATCGCTGCTGATTATTCATCAGGTAAATCCTCTCTGATTTATAGTGACCTCGTAAGAACTTTCATTTTTTTTACTGTTGGAATAACTGTATCCTATTTGAAAAATATGCAGAGGGGACAGATCCATTTAAAAATCTACAGAGATATACTCTATTCTATTCAGGAAGCCGTTGTAATAATTGATAAGTCATTTAATATCATTCTGACAAATGATTCATTTAAGAGAGTTTTTAATTCTCCACGTGGAGAAATTAATGATATCCATTCACTTCTTAAGAATGATCTTAAAATGGAAGAGTTCGAAGAGAACGCTTCAAGGGGTTTTTGCGGAGAGAGTGTTTTTATGGGTGTTTATATCCATAAAAACGGCGAAGATGGTAATTATTATCTGATCAGTTTTTATCCTCTTAAAAACGATTTGGGTATAGATAATCTTATTTTAAGTTTCAGGGATATCAGTGAGCAGAAAAGAAATGATATGCTTCAGAAGAAAGCATCGGAAAGGCAGCGGATTTCGATTGAGGTTCTAGAGCTCATTAATCGAAAATCAGATTCCGACCTGATAAATGATATTCTTACATTAATAAGCGGTAAGACTGGAATTGATGCAGTTATTATTAATCTTAAAACAGGAGCTCAATTTTATAAATTCGCATCAAAAAGTCTTTTTGATAATTTAAAATGTTTCGTAAACAGTGCCGATTTGGAACCAGACAAGTCCGGAAGATTAAACCCGGTATTACCAGGAGTTGATGCATCATTTTGTGCAAATATTTCCGGAGATTCACCCTTCTGGACAAATAATCTTATTGAACATTGTGAAGGTAATATCGATAAATTTGAAAATTCCCCGGTTATAAAAAATTTTCTCTCATGCGCGATTATTCCGTTAAAGAATGGAAATGAAGTAACGGGGTATTTTATGCTTCTTGATAAAAGAGCGGATTTTTTCAATGATGAGCTTATTGTCTTTTATCATGGGATTGTTGCGAGTATTGAAATAGCTCTTAATCGCATTGTATATGATTTGAATCTTGAAAATATAATTCATGAAAAGGAGCTTCTTCTAAAAGAGGTTCACCATAGAGTAAAGAATAACATGCAGGTGATCATCAGCCTTATAAGCCTTCAGGCTTCACGTCAGCGCGATGAGAAACTCCGTGATATATTGAATGAGACTCAGAACAGGGTTCGAACAATGGCCCTGGTTCATGAAAAGTTGTATAGCAGTGAGAATTTCACTTCGATCAATATTAACGCGTATATAAAAAGCCTCGCTCCCATGCTTATGACATCTTACAGAGTCGATAAGTCAAAGATAATGGTGGAGATAGATGCACTGGATACTTTTTTTGATCTTAATACTGCAATTCCTCTTGCACAGCTTGTGAATGAAGCTTTATCAAATGTCTTCAAACATGCATTTGTCAAAGGAGCTGAAGGCCTTGTTAAGATATCTCTGTTCGCTGACGCTGAATTTAAAAACCGTTATATTTTGAAAATATCGGACAACGGTATCGGACTCCCTTCTGATGTGGTTTATCCTCATGGTGGTAATCTCGGTTTTCAGCTCATCGATGCTCTGGCAAAGCAGTTGAAAGGTAAAATATCATTCTCTAACGGAGAGGGTGTTGCTATTGAAATTGAATTCAGCGAAAATTGACAGAGTTTAACCCATTCCCCAAAAAATATGTTTACATATTACGTTAATATCGTTATTTTTCATGTGGGCGGTGATAAAAACTCTGGTTTTTTAACTGCAGAGGCTTCTCTTGGGCACGTTGCTATGTGGAGCCTTTAAGGAATTTAATCCTTATAACCTTTAAAAATACAAAAATAACGGCTGCCATAAAATATGAAAAAAATAATTATTATAAATGCCGCATTACTATTTATGGTTTCATCTATATTTATTCAGCCGATTAAAGCCGAACTCTTTACCGATATAAATGGAACTTACATTGATCTTGGAAGTGAAGGTGGAGTTACAGGAGGGGGGCTCACTTTCTTATGGGATATGCCCCGTTTTTTCGACAATGACAAAGTTTTATTCTATATAAATTCAACATTTGCCTTCAGTCAGAAAGATAAGGATAAGCCGAAAGAAACATTGCGGACGTACATGCCTATCTCTGCCGGTTTTGAATACAGATACCGTGTCCTCGATATTCCTCTATATGTGACAGGATCGGCCGGCGCAGGAGCGTCATACTTTAGAAAAGAGGGTCCCTTGTATGTCGGCCCGTTTATTGATCCCTCCAAGACTCAGATAGATTCAGCTTCCGGTCCTTACGGAGATTTTATGCTGGGATTAAATTATGTGCTATCCCAGAATGTCGCCCTTTTCGCCAGAGGGGGTTACCAGATATCATTCTATAATAATGACAAGATTGAATCCCCATCGGGCTTTCAGTTTATCGCGGGTTTAAGGATTCCGATATCCGGAAGTAACAGAGGCCTTGGCGGAATTCGGGAAGTTTATGAAGATTCCGATCCTATAGTGATGCCTTACAAAAAGAAGCGTGCCGGAGGTCAGACTCTATACGGGTTTTCACCCGGTGTGATTGTCCCTTTTGGTAAATTTAGTGAAATCTCAGATTTTGGTTTAGGCGGATTGTTTTCTATCACCAGAAAAAATCTTTTTTTTAAGAATTTTGAAGGGGGTATAGCTTCCGGTTTTTACGCCATGAAAACTAATGACATGGATTATGACCAGATAATAATCGCTCCTGTTTATTTAACAGCAGGTTACAGATTCAACATCGGGGAGAGTTTATGCATTAAACCGGTTATCTCTATCGGAGGTGCATATGTCGACGCCGAATATAAAGACAGAATGAAATCAATATCAGAGGGCCAGGATTCGGATCTTTCAACTTTTGAACCGGCTACCAAGTCAGGTTTATTCGCAGAATATAAAATTTCAGAAATCCTTACATCAACCATTGGCTGCGAATATGGCAACATTATTGAAAAAAAGGATATTATTCATTTTGTCGTTGCAAGTGCCGGTGTAAATTATTCTTTTTAGAGAGAGATTGTTATGAAGAAAAACATTTTATTTATAATACTGTTCATCGCGGCAGGTTTGTTATCGTGCTATGACGGATTACTTGAGACACACCATACATACAAACTCCGCGACAGAGGACCAGCCGGCGGATTGATATTCTATATTAATCCCGATTACTAAAAAGACGGCTGGAGATATCTTGAAGCTGCACCGGTGGATCAGGGTTATTATTTATGGGGAACAAGCGGTTTTACAATAACAGGTGCTGATGGAACAGCGATTGGAACAGGTAATCAGAATACAATTGATATTGTTAACAGCGCCGACCCACTGCCCAATACTGCTGCAGATCGTTGTGCTGATTTAATTTTAGGCGGTTACAGCGACTGGTTTTTACCGTCGAAGGATGAACAATGGCAAATGTGCTGGAATTTACGAGGGGAAAGACATGATGGCACCTCTATAATTTACAATCCTAAAAATCCCTTAATCCCATTAATCTATGTTCAGACATTGTGGCAGAATGTGATAACTTATCTTCGCTGAGTCACCTGTCAGAACATAGATTCAAAGGATTCAATAGATTTACCGGATTAGACTAGATACATCTTATATCTCCGCGGTAGAATATGAATTTAAAAGTAGAAAATTCTAGCCGTAAATATTGACTCTTTCTCATCAGATAGTTAGCTTTAATAGAAACATAGTCTCGTCAGGAGTGTTATTATATGAAAAAACTATTATCTGTCATTACGTCTTTAATGTTTGTACTAATTCTTTCTCTTAATCTTGCTGCAAGTGATACTACCGATGCAGAATCTCTGCGTTCGAGATGTGAAAGAGAAAGTAAAATTCTTGAAGTATCAATAATAAATTTTGGAGAAGCTGAGGATATGGCCAGATTAAAGGAGAGTCAGTCTAAGTTAAAAATCGCCAAACTCAGAATAGCCCAGTCCAAATTTAAAGATGCCATTGATATCTATAATGATTATTTAAGACTTCAAAGCGCTTTATATTCAAGCGTCGCAAAAAATTATATTACAAGTACACAAAAACTCGCTGATGAAGTATCCCTGGAGATGGTCGATGCAATTGACAATCCGAAAGTTGATAATTATTTAAAACTTGCATACCGGAATCTTGAGGAAGCTAAAACCGCAATGCAGCGGAACTACCCGAATCAGGTTGTTGACGCCTGCAGACGCTCTAAAGAGTATGCCCTTGGGACCTATACCATAATGAGTAAAGCAGTTCCCGCAAAATATAATATCGATCTGGCGGATATAAAAGGTACTACCGGCAAATAATTCTTATCGAGGATGATATAATAAACAACCTATCCTCTCAGCTATCATCCCATCGCTTAAAATTTAATTTACTGCAACTTGTCGTAGGCTTTTTTTAAGGGTGTTGTTGAAGGTACTAATTAAATTCATTAGGCCTTATTACCTGTAGAGTATTTATCCAAATTTTCTACAGGTAATAAGGCAGTTCCCGGAAAAGAAAATTTCCAGTCTGTTTTATAAAAGAAATCAGAACTACTGTTTGATATATATATTGACTCCATTCGTAATCATTAAGAAATAGAAAAGCGCACCGAGCATAACAAATATATGAAATAATTCATGAAACCCTATATGCGGTGAAAGATTAGGTTTTTTAAAGGCATATATTGCCGCCCCTGCCGCGTAGGATATTGTGCCTGCAATAAACAGGATAAATACACTTGAAGGCATTGATTTGATTATTGATGCAAGCGGGATTAAACCCATTGACAGATATATCAGTGTGCTTATCTTTCGCGGAGCATTTATAAAGAAACAGAAATAGAATCCTAATAAAACGCATAACCACTGTCCAGCAAGAATTACCCACATTAACGTCCCGTCAAGATATAGAAAACATAGCGGGGTGTAAGTTCCTGCGATCAGAATAAAGATAGCTGAACGATCCAGTTTCCGCCAAACAGATCTTTCATTTTCATATTTCTTTTTTGCATGATAAAGAAAACTTGCTGTAAAAAGTACTATAGCTGAAATTCCGAAAATAAGCAGGATAATTTTAAGACTGATATTTGTACTTGCTGTTTTCATTAGAAACACTGTTCCCGCTGCCATTACAGGTACAATGGCTCCATGAGTAACTGCGTTTACTTTTTCAGTCTGTAGGATATTCATTTCTCTGACTCCGTGGTGTCTGAATTGATGTTTGTAAATTGTTAAACATCCGGAGTGGGGTTATGGTTGCAAAAAAACATGAAGTCGTTTTATAATTGAATCAATCGGGACTTGCGTAAAAGTTAATAATAAGCTCTGTTATAAACTTAACAATGGTTTAAGTGTAGCATTAAACCCAGCACTTTCTTATTCTTTATTATACCGCCACAGTCGAGGTTTGTAACTGTTCAAGGATCTGCGGTAAAATTGCTCTCTGTCCCGTCGAAGGCGCAGTGGAGATAAATACCACCGGTTTATGAACAGTTACTCCGCTATAATAACAAAAATTGTAAATTTTGTTGACATCAGGACTGGCAGTAGCAATTATACCAGCAGTAAAAATATTACTGACAGTATCGAGTAATTGTATAACTATGATAGAGAAAAAAAATAAATTAAGGGATCGTAAGAGCAGGGAACAGCAGCAGAAGGTTGATGATATTCTGAAGGCTGCAAAACATGTTTTTTTTAAGAAGGGATTTCTTAAAACAACTATGGATGAAATAGCTTACGAAGCTGCTCTGAGTAAACCGACGATCTATAAGTTCTTTCCCACAAAGGAGGACCTTTACTTTTCTCTTGTTGTTCCGGTTATAGATGAGTGTCTCCATGAAATGGAGGAGATAAATATGCAGCTTCAGCTTAATATGTACAGTTCCGGTTCGGATATTGTCAGGGCAGTTGTTAATGTTTTTTTTAAAAAGTATAAGACGGAGCCGGATATTTTCAGAATTGGACAGCTTTATCAGCAGACGGGAATGCTCTGGAATCTTGATAAGGATATTGAAGATTCCATTACCGGACTTTCGAAAGCCGTTATGGATGAGATGAGAAGCCTATTTGATACAGGGGTAAACCGCGGGCTTATTAAAAATATAGACCGTTATAAGCTTGTCGATATTCTCATTGGTTCATTTTTTGGAGTAGTACAGCTTCAGGACAGTAAGTCCAGAAGGAGAAACTCCGGCTATGATGTTGAATCGGTTATCAATATGACGGAAGAACTTTTTTTAAATGCAGTGGTTTTAAAATAGAATAATATAATGAGAGGAATGTTATGAAAACTTTTTTTGCTGATTACAAAGCAAAACTGGTCACTCCTGAAGAAGCTGCAAAAGTTGTAAAATCAGGTGACTTTATCTATTATAGCGAATTTTCACTTTTCCCCGAGGCCTTCGACGAAGCTCTTTCTTTAAGAATTGAGGAGCTCTTTGATCTTTATCTTCGAAGTACGAGCTATACAAACCTTCCTAAAATGGTAATGAAAGATCCTGAAAGAAAGCATATTAAAATGCACGACTGGCACTTCGGTCCTGCTTCAAGAAAACTCCATACAATGGGACTTGTAAGCTATATTCCTATTGCATATCATCAGGGGCCGAGAATTATCCGGAAGTATCACACTACTGATGTTGCTATAGTTACTGCTACTCCCATGGATAACAGCGGATATTTCAATTTTGGTATATCTAATTCAGTCTGCGGATCATATTTGAGTAAGGCGAAGAAAGTTATAATTGAAGTAAATGAAAATGTTCCATACTGTCTCGGAGGAAATTTTGAGTCAGTTCATATATCGAATGTCGATTTGATTATTGAAGGCAAAAATTCGCCGCTGGTTCAGGTTCCTAATGCTAAAGTCACCGATGTGGATGTTAAAATTGCAGGGCACATCATGAAAGAGATTCAGGATGGTTCAACAATGCAGTTTGGTATTGGGGGTCTCCCGAATCTTGTGGCCAAGATGATTGCAGAGAGTGATTTAAAAGACCTTGGTTTTCACTCTGAGATGATGACAGATTCCTGTGTTGACCTATACGAAGCCGGAAAATTAACCGGAAGAAAAAAGCAGGTAGACCATTTTAAGATGGCATACACGTTTGCTTTAGGCACACAGAAATTATATGATTTTCTTCATCAGAATCCGACCTGTGCTTCTTATCCGGTAAACTATATAAATGATCCGCGAATAATTGCGCTAAATCCAAAGGTTATTGCAATTAACAATGCCATGGAAGTTGACCTTTTAAGTCAGGTAGCCTCAGAATCTACAGGATCAAGACAAATTTCCGGAACAGGCGGACAGTTGGATTTTATATTCGGGGCGTTTAATTCAACAGGCGGTAAAGGGATTATTGCATTAAGTTCAACCTATACCGACAAAGAGGGAAATGTTAAATCACGTATTGTTCCGGCGCTCGCTGCGGGGAGTGTTGTTACTACACCAAGATCGATTGTTCACTATGTTGTAACCGAATATGGTATAGCCATGATGAAAGGGAAATCTACATGGGAGAGAGCTGAAGCTCTTATCGAGATAGCTCATCCCGATTTTAGAGATGAACTTGTTAAAGAAGCCCAGAAG
Organism: Spirochaetota bacterium; assembly: GCA_038241375.1. Classification (GTDB taxonomy): domain Bacteria; phylum Spirochaetota; class UBA4802; order UBA4802; family UBA5550; genus WRGT01. Next base: position 105 of record JBBRFT010000079.1, on the reverse strand, counting down.
ATGAATCTCTGGGTCCGGAGCAATAAAAGTTCATAAAAATAATACTTGCAGACAGTTATTAAAAATATAAGTCTCCCCCTGATTAGAATATAATGGTGATGTCGT
>JBBRFT010000078.1:0-13392 GCA_038241375.1 Spirochaetota bacterium | reverse complement strand
AACAGGTCGCTCTTCAATACTCCTCCGACTTACGCAATCTATATGTCAAAACTTGTATTCGAATGGCTAGACAGTCTTGGCGGAGTTAAAGCGATTGAAAAAATCAACAAAGAGAAAGCGGCAATGCTTTACGATTATATAGATGATTCAAATCTCTTCACCGGAAATGTGGACAAAGAATTCAGATCATTAATGAACGTGACTTTCTCTACAGGTTCAAAAGATCTCGACGCGCTCTTTATTAAAGAAGCTGAAAAAAATTCACTCACCAACCTTGCAGGACACAAAACTGCAGGAGGAATGAGAGCAAGTATATACAACGCAATGACGATTGATGGAGTTAAAGCTCTTCTTGACTTTATGAAAAAATTTGAAGTGGAACATAAATAATATTAGCGCAGTTTAAATTTAAACAATATATTATTTCTGCCGCGCCCCAGGCGCGGCAGAAATGAAATTGTCAGCTGATTTTATTTGATTTTCTCCATACTCCCATTTTTTCCGCATCTTTTACAAGACCTTCTCTGAAGTCCGGGTGAGCAAGATTAATCAAGCTCTCAGACCTTGCCCATAGTGAAATCCACTTAATATTGGCAACTCCATATTCTGTGGCAATAGTACTTACAACAGACCTTGGAATCGTAACAACTGATCCCGATGATAGAGTACCCCTTATTTTTGAATGAAGTTCCCCTTCCTTATCCCTGTATGTTGATGGCAAACATAATACAGAGGTGCCCCCTTTTGACTCATATGATCCCCAGGTAAAACTGAGAGCTCCCCCTGTTCCGGAATACTGAGAAGTCCCTATTGTCTCTGATACCGCCTGCCCGAATAGGTCAACTTCAAGTGTGGCATTTATTGAAAACATATTATCTTCCGACTTTATGTTGGAATATTCAGTAACATATTCTCCGTTATAAGAAGCCATTAGGGGATTATTATTCATAAAATCCATTGTCTCTTTTGTGCATAAACTGAAGGTAAAAACGCTTTTCCCTATATCTTTCTTCTTCATTCTATTCGTTATTTTTCCGCTCATATACATATCATAAAAAGCATCACAGAACATTTCACTGTGCACTCCCAGATCCTTAAGGTCGGATTGTGCAATTAACTTACCGATTGCATTCGGTACACCACCAATACCAAGCTGAAGGCATGCCCCATCCCTGATAAGGGGAATAATATTCTCAGCAATCTTTACCTCTTCATCAGTGGCATCAATATGAGGCATATAGAACATCTCCGGGTTTGTCCCTTCAATGACATAATCTATTTCATCAATGTTCAAATGCTCCTCTGCTCCACCATGCACAACGGGAAAATTAGTATTTACTTCGACTATGCGTATCGGCGTATTGAGCATGTCTCTCCTGGTAAGAGAATTTGATATACCAAAATTAAAGTTGCCGAAGCTGTCCATTGGTGAGCACTGAATAACCGCCACATCACGCCTGAGGCTCTCGTGCCACAGCGGCTCTGTCCTGGTTTTAATCACATCCTGGAACTGCATTGGTGCAAAGGATACTACCCCCTTTGACGCCAGCATCCTTTCAAGCGGCCCGTACCATGAGGTGTTGTACCTGAAATCACCCGTGTCGTTTTTTTCCGCCATCTTAAGCAGAACCTGCGGCACAGGGAGAATTGTCCCTACAATTGAAGTATCAAGTTTAGTAATCTCCCCTGAAGCTATCCTGTCAGCAAGAGCAATGTCAAAAGCAATCGGCTTTGTATGAAAACATCCATATGAAACTTTTTCTCCATCCTTTACAAGCTGCGCGGCTTTCTCGGCAGTAATGATTTTACTGCGGTACTTACTCATTAAATTAGAAGTGGTATAATTCATAACTCCCTCCGGAAAAATCTATTTTTATCATCATATCTTATAGCACAGTTTTATATCTGTTGTCTCGTTAATATATATTCTGTCCGAAAAAAATGATGTACAAAATATATAATGTCCACCAGAAGTAATTCCGAAGAAGGTTGAGAATTATTATGGAAATACTTAACAGCGCATACATACAATATATTTATTTCGGTCCTCTTTTTGTTATTGTTCTCGCTTTGTCCAAGCTTATCTCCAAACAAAAACTGCGTATTAACTATATATATTCAATTTCATATTTTGTCATGGCTCTGGCAATGCTTCAGGTCATTTCATATTCAACTAAATCATATCCGGGTTATTATTATGTTTCACATTTCCTTATTCCATTTACACTGATTAACCCCATAATGCTGTACATCCGGTTCAGATTTCTTATCCAGGGAACAACAATGCGGGTCTCCCCGGTGGTAGTAATCTCACTAGGAGCTGTTATAATCTTTCTGGCAGCGGGACCGGTGTTCATCGGCAGAGTGCAGTTCACCAGAGAATATATAGAATTAAGACCTCTTCTTGATCCTTCATTCCAGTCTCTCCCTTTTTATTTTAAAACTGTACACGCCATAAATTTTCTCAGCAAAATAATTCTCAGCTCAGGACTCCTGACGCTTCTTCTTAAAACAATTTATCTATGGCGGGAGATAGAGTCTGAAAGAATGGTGCTTGCAAGAATCGCCTACATCTCAACTGTCATGATGTTCATGACCTCCGTTCTCGGAGTGATCGGAGATATAGTCAGTTTTGAATTCTGTAAAGCTGCAGTTGCAACTGTTAATACCGTAACGCTGGGGATTTTTTTTATATCTCAGTATGATCCTGATTACTATGCCATATTTAAGCATGTAAGGCAGAGAAAAAAATATGCCGTATCAAAATTACAGGGTATTAATGTTAAATCTGTTATCTCCGACTTGAAAAAAATTATGGAGGAGCAGCATCTTTTCAGAGAGGAGAACCTCTCTCTTAAAACTGTTGCAGGAATTCTGAACATCAACCATCAGCAGTTGTCTGAAATCATCAACAAAGAACTGAATAAAAGTTTCAGTACTTATATAAATGATCTAAAAATAGCTGAAGCTACAAGACTCCTTTCGGAAGAACCCCATTTAACCGTTCTTCGTATTGCTCTTATGGTTGGGTTCAATTCTGTGCGGACATTTAACAGAGCTTTTTTTAAGAACACAGGTCTTACACCAATGAAGTATAGAAAGAGTATGCAGCAGCGGAAATCCGGATTTTAAAAAATTATTCTATCATTATCTCATTTTTATACTGGCTGTATCCGCCGGAGATATTATAAACCTCTTTAAATCCCAGATTGATAAGCATATTCTGAGCCGCATTGCCGGTGGTCCCTTTGTTGCAATACACTACATATTTTTTACTCTTATCCAGTTCTGCCGCTTTTAATTTAAGCTCTTCATGGGGGATATTGATTGCCCCTTCGATATAACCCTTATCATAATCCGATCTGCTCCGTACATCTATCACTATATATTGTTCGCGATCAGCTTTAAGATCTGACGGAGTAATAAGTATCCTTCCCCTATGCAGAGCATTATCAAGTATCATGCCGCTGTACATAACCGGATCTTTAGTAGTAGAAAACGGAGGCGCGTATGCAAGATCCAGATAAAAAAGATCACTTATCTTCGCGCCGAAAGCCATTGCCGTTACAAAGACATCAATCCGCTTGTCCACACCCTGCTCACCTGTAATCTGGACTCCCAGTATCTTTTCACTCTCCCGGTCAACAATACACTTTATTACAAGTTCCCGGCTCTCCCTCAGGTATTTGCTCTGATTCTCCTTAATATTATGACTCACTACATAGTCTATTCCAAGATCCTTTGCTTCCTTTTCACTTATCCCGGTATGGGCGACGGCAAGTCCGAAGGTTTTAAAAATGCCGGTTCCCGGAACACCCCTGAAACGGAGATCACCGCCGGTTATTACATCTCCGGCAATACGTCCCATTTTATTCGCAGTTGAACCTAGAGGCCTGTATATATATTCACCTGTTACAGTTGACTTTACTTCACAACAGTCCCCTACTGCATACACATCAGGGATCCCGGTCTCCATTTTATCATTTACTATAATACCGCCGCTTTCACCCAATGTAATCCCCATATCTCTGAATAACCCGGTATTCGGCCTTACTCCTGCGGCAACAATTATCAGATCGGTCTCAATTACTTTACCGCTGCCGGTTATAACAGTTTTCCCATGATCTGATATTTCATTTACAGTTTCACCTGTGTATATAGCCACACCGTTTTTCCTGAGATGCTCTTCAATATACACAGTCATATCTCTGTCCATTAAAGGCATTACATAATCTGCAGACTCAACAAGAGTTACCGCCATCCCATGAAGATGCAGATTCTCGGCCATTTCAAGTCCGATAAAACCGCCGCCGATAATCATGGCTCTTCGGGGATTCCTCTCCGCAATAAATTTCTTTATCATGTCGGCATTTGCAACATTTCTTACAGGGAAAACATTTTCAGAATCAATCCCAGGGATTGCAGGGATAAAGGGAGCAGCGCCGGCAGCTATAACAAGTTTATCAAATCTATCATTAAAGATCTCCCCTGTGGCAAGATTTTTAACAGTGAGAGTTTTATTATTAAAATCAACAGCTATCACTTCATGACTTGTGAAAATATCTATATCAAAACGTTTTTTAAACCATGCGGAGTTCCGGGGAGTAAGATCCTCCCGTGTTATATAGTCCTCTCCGATGTAATACGGAAGTCCGCAGCCGGAATATGATATATCTTTATCCATATCGTAAATTACAATTTCATTCTCTTCGCTATTTCGCCGGGCTTTAGCGGCAGCTGAGGTTCCGCCGGCTACTGAGCCGATTATTACTATTCTCATAATTTTACCTTTCAATTAACTACCCGGTTTGATAAAGAGAGTAAAGTCTTACACAAACTTTTTAAAAGAACTTCTTCTTAAAATAAAGCGATACATTAACTAAACCGATCAAAACCGGAACCTCAACAAGAGGCCCCACTACTGTTGCAAATGCGATTGGTGATGTTATTCCAAACACTGCTATCGCTACTGCAATTGCCAGCTCAAAGTTATTCCCTGAAGCTGTAAAAGCAAGTGTTGCGCTTCTGCTGTAATCCGCACCAAGTCTTTTTGCCATAAAAAAACTGACCATAAACATAATTATAAAATATGTAGTAAGAGGGACTGCTATCCATAGAACATCCAAGGGCTGATTGATTATTTGCCTCCCCTGCATACTGAACATAACAACAATTGTAAAAATAAGAGCTATAAGTGTGACTGGTGAAATTTTAGGTATAAAATAGTTATCATACCACTCTTCACCCTTCATTGGAAGTAGTATCACACGGCTCAGTATCCCGGCAGCAAATGGAATTCCCAGATAAATAATAACACTCTTGAAGATATCACCAATAGTTACCTCCACAACAACACCACTGAGACCGAAAAATTCAGGAAGCACTGTCATAAAAACCCAGGCGTATATTCCGAAAGTAAGTATCTGAAAAACACTGTTAAGAGCAACAAGACCTGCACCATACTCGCTGTTCCCCCCTGCAAGCTGGTTCCATACAAGAACCATTGCTATGCACCGGGCGATCCCCACAAGAATAAGACCTACCATGTAATATCCCCAGCGCGGATCGGGTCCGAAAATAGCAGGTGCAATAAATCCGAAAAATCCCACAGCAAGAGTAAACATCAGAACAGGACCAACAATCCAATTCTGAAAAAGAGAAAGGCCAAGAATTTTAGTATCGGCAAAAATCTTCGGCATAAGCTCATACTTAACTTTCGCAAGCGGAGGGTACATCATTAGGATAAGACCGAATGCTATAAGCAGATTCGTATGCTCTCCAACAGTAAGAGCTTTATTAAAACTCTCCACCGGCCCCTGGAAAAACAATCCGATAACCACGCCAATCGCCATAGCTCCGAAAATCCATAGTGTAAGATACCGGTCGAGAAATGATAATTTTTTAGTTAAATGTTCCATACTTCATTGACCTCAAATTAAATAAATTTCAATAATAACTTCTGAACTTTTGCAAATTAAAAAAATCTTTTCCCCCGCTGCCTCCGTCTGAGATGAAATATAAATTTATACCAACGAATAAAAACGCGAGGAAATAATCTGCAAGGAACAAGAATGAAATAATATTACTATTCATCAGTCATCCCCGTGAATACGGGGAAAATAAAATTGTAAGTCTTTAATTAACACTCTTCTGCTTCAGAACTCTGTCAATATCTTCAAAAGAAAAGAAACCCTCATGTCTGAAATATTCTTTGCCGGTACTATCCAAAAAAATCTGTGTTGGAATTACACGTATTCTGTATTTAGATCCTTCCAATCTCCCCGATTCAGTCATTACATCATGATAAACAACCCTGACCTGCCCGGGATACTCTTTTGAAACTCTCGCCAGTACAGGCTTCATCATTCTGCAGGGCATACAGTTTTCAGATCCCAGTTCAACAAATGTAACTTTATGTTCTTTTTTACTTTCATTTTTACTGTCTCTATTACTGTCATTCTCCGAAGCGAAGGCCATAGATCTCTGAGTAGTATCCGGCTGCATTGCCGGCTCTTTCTCCCCACCGCATCCTAAAATTGCTCCGGTAAAAGCAAGAGGCAAAATAAGCCCGCAGCTCCCCGGTGTTTTAACATATGGCACGCCTATCATTAATACAGCTGCGACAAAAAGAAGAAATATAGTTTTTAAATACTTTCTCATTAAATAAACTCCAATTTTGTAAATACCAGTAAGTGTTTAATAAATTCAGACTCCCGACATGATTATATTGTTACCGGGAATTTAAACTGACTGCCAATTAAATCAAACCCTTTTTGGAAAGTGTTATGATTAAAAAACCATATCTTATTGCATATTATTCCGAAAAAACCCCGGAAAAGAATTTTTTTTAAAATACTCAATTATATATGCCGACAATCTAACTATATATTAACCGGATAGGTCCGGTTCACCTCAAATCTCTTTTCATTACGGGTTTAATATGCAGAATATGGATTTTTATGACGGAAGGCATCTTCGCGACCTTCCACCTCAATTTGATAAATTTGATACAGAATTTTTTTCAAAAGCATCCGGAAGCGTTGAACGTGAGCATGAAAAGGCACGTAAAAAAGCTTCGAAGATAATAACATTAATTGTCGGATTGGTAATAGTCTCCTTTACTACCGGACTTATTCTCGGTATTAAATTTGCCGGTGGCGCTGACAGAAAAATAGTCGACGACCGTACATTAAATGCGATGAACAATATTGGTGAAAAAATGTCCGATGCCGTAAAAGATGTTACCGGTAACGCCAAACCCGCAAATCAGATATATCCGAAAGTTGAATATCCCTTTGTTATACAGCTTGGAAAGGAATATAATGAAACGGATCTGAGACCTGTTGCTCAATTCCTCAGCAGCAAAGGACATACCGTCATAGTATCAAAAAATGATCAGAATTTTAAAATTTTCACAGGACCATATAAAACAGAGATAGATGCCAGAAAATCACTCTCTGAAATTTCTCTTTACAAGCAGTACGCTATTTCGACTAATGCACAAATAATCAAACGCATTTAACCGGATAGAAAAATATGACTTACCTTATCAGAACCGCATTGCCTGACGATGCTGAATCAATATATAAGCTGATAAAATATTACGCAGAGAAAAGTGTTATCCTGGAAAGACCCATGGATGACATCCTGGAGAATATAAACAACTTCCTCGTTGCTGTTTCAGATGATAAAATCATCGGTTCAATAACTCACTATGATTATGGAACAAATTTGAAAGAGGTACGTTCTCTGGCAGTGGAAGAAACATTTCACTCCATGGGAATCGGCAAAAAACTGCTTGCAGAACTAATCCGGCGAATGCGGACAGGAAACAAAAGCAAAATTTTTACACTTACATACCGTCCCGACTTCTTCGAGAAAAACGGATTCGTAACAGTACCCAAAGATGACTTCCCTGAAAAAATATGGAAAGACTGCGACAAATGCAAAGATAAAGATAAATGCGGCGAAACAGCCCTGATATATAAAGATTGAACTATTTAACCAGCACCATCTCCTCAACAGGCTTCATTATTTCATTAAAAACTTTATCCTTGATACTATCGCTGCAGAGAACCCGCACTATATGAATTAAATTCCCATTTACATAAATCCCCTCAATCCCGGAGAATGGAACACCGTCACTATAAGAATATTGGTAAATAATTCTATCGTTAGTTCTTAAAACTTCCACTCTCCTGAAGTTATCAATGCCGAATTCATTCCGCCAGGACTCTTCGGCCGCTCCGGGACCGCCTGATTTTCCTTTCAGTATTCTAGATTCAATTCCTACTATACAATCAAAACCATCATCGATGTTTTCTCTTTCCAGATTAAATCCGAACTTAAAACCGTATCCTTTATAATTAAGTTTCCACATAGCCCGGACAACCCTGGGCTGTTTTTTTAAAACTATTTTATAACGGAGTTTTTCATTAATCAGATTATAATTACCGTCGGAATAATTAAGAAGAATTGTGCTCTCTTTATCAAATATGTCATATCTACTGCCATGTTTTTTATACAGATAATTAATCCACTTTGCCGCTTCTGCAGCATTACGTTCTACTCTTATGTCATCCATGGGGAGAGTCTTCAGAGATTTAAGATAAAAAAGACCTTCGATATATTTACCGTTTTTAATCAGTTCTATACCCTTATTGAGATAATAATCTGTTCCGCGTTGCGATGCAGGAGTAAAGTCGAATGGTTTTTCATCGGTAATCCGTATCTTCATAGCGCGGTCGTAATAGTAGCCGTTACCCTCTCTATCACGGAAAAATTTCCAGTCGGGCATCTGCGCTGAAAGAAACAGAAAGTCTGAACATACTATAATAAGAGAAAAGGGGAGTATTAGAAATCTGAAATTCATCCGCATATCATATAAAAATTACATCAAAGAAAAAATAACAATAAGAGCTATTATAAGAAGAGTAAAAACAACGTACAGAATCCAGTTCAGATATTTATTTCCGGTCTCTTCACCTGCATTGCTGTCCTCTTTTGACGAAATAGCCGTGAGCTCCGTCTGTATCTTCATGTTCTCCTCTTCAACTATCTTTGCGTATATCCCCTTAGCAACAAGAACATAAAGGATATAACCCTTCGTAAGTTCATTCGGAACCTTCTCCATAATTCGGCCCACTACAGGCAGAGCAGCTCCATCGCTATTCCTGGCCTTATATGCATCAAGAATTCTTGATGTTACCGAATCCTTTGCCGGAAGGACAACATAAATTCTCTCACCCGGAGTTACTTCGGCCATAAGCTTTCCTTTTACCGGAGAGAGGACACAACATCCCTCCACTACAAACTTAGCCTTTGATTCTATCTCTGCGAGCTTTTTACCGAATGGGTTGTCCGGAACCGATCTGGATTCTGTTGCTGCTGATTCCGGAGTCTCCTCATGGGGCTCATCTTCAGCGGCTGGAATCATAACATCTATCCCTGCCAGCACCAGTTCCAGAGAACTGGTCTGTTCAAGATCGATCTGACATTTTACATTTGAAGAACCAAAACTCTCTTTAATCATATCAGGTAATGCCGATGAAAGATAATCCAGATTCTGTTTCTGCACATCGGGGAATACATCTGTTTTTATAAATGACCCCAGGAGATCATTATTAAATTTTTCTGAATTTACTATATCCTCGCCTTTTTCATAAGCCAGCATATTTTTATAGTGAGAACGCCACTCGTCAAAAATTCTGATTTTAGTAAAGATACTGGAGTTGGAAACAACAACAGTTTTAATAGCTGCGATATATTCATCGATGACATTAAAACAGGCGAGAAAAAATCCGGACTTATCCTGATCGGCAACGACAAATTTACCCTTAATTATTATAACATCAGACATATTCCCTGATGCCATAAGCTTGGCTTTATCCATATCACCATCAGTGAATTTAAGAGCTATTTCAATTCTTTTTGCTTTTTCACCTATGTTGCTCTGATTAGTAGCCATTTAATTTTCCTGTTCTTCCGAAATACACTTTTCAAGAATTTCATATTTTTTCTGAGGGGAGAGATTTAAAAGTTTTTTAACTCCACTCAAAACCTTGTTCAGATAACGTGTTGATGTTTTTATCAGATAATATCCATTATCTTCGAGTCTGTTTTCAACATCAAGCTTATCCGCAGATAAATTTATCCCCGCGGAAACACCCGCTGTTTTAACAAGATGTTCCGGCAGAATATATTTTATAAACATCTTCTCTGTGTTAATTTCAAGACGTTTCATGCTGCGGTAATGAACAGAAATTTCCGGAGGGAGATTTCCCCAGGACTTTGGATTCCCTGTAAATACTACAGCAACCAGAGCTTCCTCTTCATTAATAAAAACCCTGATATAAGTATTATAATGCTTATATGACAAAAGAAGACCGAAAAGACTGTCATCTTTATGAATATGTTCGTTTTTAATTTTTTTAGTCATATAAACCTAAACCGGAGAAAATTCCCCGTTATTCCTTCTTATTACTCTAAGTATTAACAGCTCATCGAGAAGAATCTTTAAAACAGTAAAATCGATCCCTGAAAATCTCGAAATATCGTCTATCCCCGCATTTATATTTAAGTGAAGATAATCCATAATATCACTCTCCTGCGCTGCCAGGGGGCCGATATAAAATCTGTTGTTTTTACCCATCTCCTCTCTGGCTACAGCAATGCGTGTCTCTTTATAATTAGAATATGAATTAAACACAGAGTCAATATTAATTTCAGATATGGGTGAGATATTCCTCAGTTTCAGATAAAAATCTTTCTCACGCGAATCAAGTATCAGTTTAACAATATATTCATCAATAAATGAAGAGTCAATCACCTTAACCGAATTAAAGTCAAGAATTACAGTTTCACCGGTGCCGATTATTGACAGCTTCCCCGCCGTAGCAGCATACATCATTCTCCCCACGGGTCTTGTAATAAGATCGGGGAGTTTGACTTTTACTTCTTTTGCAATCTTTGCCACATCAATAATCATTAAAGTTCCTCTACATTGAAACAGATAAATTCTAGGCTGACAATGAAATCGAAATCTGAGTCCCGTTAAACTGAACTAGTCCGTTTCTGTGAAAAATATATTTTGAATTCTGATCCTTTCTATCATACAAAGCTGTAAGAGATGACTCACCTGAACGTATGAATACAACACCCTTAAGCCTCTCAACTATTGAATTAACCTGACATAAACCGTAACCGAACTCTCTTTTACTCGAAATAGGCTTTGTCAGAGCCATCTCAATAAGCTCAGCACCGCCGGCAAACTCCAGATCATCCCTGCCGCTGAAACTTTTTAAAATCCCTATTCCCGAATCGGAAATAACAAGCCTGGCAATATTTTCATTTCCCGACTTGTATGTCTGCATTGCCATATAACCCGTATCAAGACTATGCTCAAAAATATTCTGGCAGAGCTCCGAGATCACAGTGACAAAATAATCTGTTACAGAATCATTCATCCAGTACTTCAGGATGAGAGATGCCCTCTTTCTAAACAGAGCAATGACAGATGAAATTACATTTACACCCTGACGCTCCTTATTTGGAATCATGGTAATCTCAAGAAGTCTGCTGCTTGCGGCGTTACGCTTAAACATCATGTTGTTCCCGAGAACTTCAGGCATATTAAAAACACCGCTCTCAAAAAAATCCATCCTTGTTAAATACTGCTGAATATGAACCGGCACATTGATAAGTTTCAGCTTCTCACCATTGCTTCTCATAAAATCTCTCCCCATCAAAAGAAAGGAGAGCATTGAATAAGGTTCCATAAAAGCAACACGCGACATATCGAGAACCGCTTTATCTGAGAAAATTTTACTCTGCAGAGAGAGAACATTCTCAAAAATATAGGGATCCCGGAACCTGTCGGGAATTATTATAATATTATTTCCTGGAACACTCATAGTTCATCCGGTAAAAAAATGTATCACTATATACTTCGGCACATTGGGGATAAAATGTGATAATTATTTGAGCACACAGTCCTTCGCGGTATGTGAAAATGGGGGATTACGGGGGCTGTGCCCCCGTAATCCCCCATTTTCGCGTATGCGAAGCATACGCGCCCCGTGAATTAAAAAAAATGTTGAAAGAGCAGGCATTTCATTAAAATTTGACTATATTGATAGAGAACTAAACGAGGTGAAGATATGGCTGATAAGAAAGAGAAGAACAATCCGAACAAAAAACTTGAAGAGAAACTCTTCTACAAAAAAGAGAGTGCCTGGACTGATTTCGCAGATTCAGAACATAAGAAAATATTTGATTTTGCTTATAATTACAAAACCTTTCTTAGTGAATCTAAAACAGAAAGGCTCTGTATAGAAAATATAATAAAGATCCTTGAAAAAGCCGGATTCAAAAACATTGAAAATCTTAAGTCAGTAAAAAAAGGTGATAAGGGATACAAAGTATTTAAGGGCAAAACTCTCACTGCATTTATTGCCGGTGAAAAGATGGAGGAATTCCGTTTAATCGGATCACATGTCGACTCTCCACGTCTCGATCTTAAACCGTCACCGCTTTATCAGAATTCTGAACTGGCTCTTTTAAAGTCGCATTACTACGGCGGAATTAAAAAATACCACTGGGTAAATACACCCCTTGAGCTTCACGGTGTAGCCTTTACAAAATCTGGTAAAACCATCGAAATTCATCTGGGAGACAAAGAATCTGATCCGAAATTTATAATTCCCGATCTTCTTCCTCATCTGGCAAAAGAACAGATGAAAAAAGATGGATCAAAAATTATCGAAGGGGAGGAGCTTAACATTATCTGCGGCCACATCCCCTTAAGAGATAAAGACATAAAAGAAAAGATTAAATTCACCATCCTCAAATATCTTAACGATACTTATGGTTTAATTGAAGAGGACTTCGCCTTCGCAGAACTGGAGTTTGTTCCAGCGCAGAAGAGTATCGATATCGGCTTCGACAGAGGTCTTGTTGGAGGCTATGGCCAGGATGACCGTGTCTGTGTTTACACATCGCTCATGGCTCTGACTGAAACAAAAAATCCGAAACACACAGCTGTTGCATACTTTTCCGATAAAGAAGAGACAGGCTCTAATGGTGATACCGGCGCGGAGAGTTTCTCTCTTGTCAATTTCGCCTTTGACTATATTAAACTCGCCGGTCTAAATATTCTTCCATGGAAGATACTTGAAAGATCAAAGGCTATCTCTGCTGACGTAACCACTGCAATGGACCCGACATTCTCATCTGTGAACGATCCGCAGAATGTTTCATATCTCGGGAAAGGGGTTTCAATCGAAAAATACGGCGGGGGCGGAGGTAAGTACAGTACAAACGATGCCCATGCTGAATATATGCAGTTTCTGAGAAATATCGCCGATAAAAATTCAATCCCCTGGCAGACGGGCG
>JBBRFT010000077.1:0-13397 GCA_038241375.1 Spirochaetota bacterium | reverse complement strand
TCTTCCCAACTGTGTGTTATTACCAGCAGTTCCGGTTTTAACCAGCTGAATATTCAGTTTTTTTTCAATATAAAATAAAGTTCTTTTGGGTTCTTTCTGAATCGGATATGACTTCTGCAGGTGAGCGGATTCTATTTCAATTGTCATACAGTCTGCCGGTTTGTCCAGGGTAAAGAATACTTCATATGCTTGTGCACCGTCAATTTTTTCTGAGGAAATCTTTGTGTTTCCCGTAGTGTTGCCGTAAATCTGGTTCTGATTTATTTCATCTTTAACAGCCTCCTTGCAGTTTAAAAACAGAGGGACAAGAAAGAGTATCAGTAAATATTTGTTCATCTCAGCCGCCGCTTGTAATTAAATTGATGCAATTAGAGTTTGACAATTATATTGTATGAAAGATTTAATTCAACTCTTTTTAAATTATCGGTTTGAGTTGCACATCGCTTCGAGATTTCGAAGCGATTAGGGGATTCCGGGGGATTTAGGGGGCTGCAGTGAAGATGTGGGTGATGATTAGATCTCACCATGGGGAAGGTGCCCAACGGGCGGATGGGGCGCGATGAAAATAATATATTGAGAATATACTCAGGAAAGAAAGTATGAACAAGTGTAATTTATGTAATTTCAGATGCGGTGTGGATCGGGGAGTGCAAACCGGAAGATGCGGTATTGATGATAAAGTTTATATTTCACATTATGGTCTGCACGGGGGAGAGGAGCCTTTTCTTACCGGAAGCAAAGGCTCCGGGACGATTTTTTTTGCAGGGTGTACATTGCGATGCAGGTTCTGTCAGAATTACCAGATAAGCAGATGGATGAGTGCAAATGGTACTGATGGTGTTGAAATTGCAAGCAGGGATCGTCTGGTTAAGATATTCCGTGAGCTTGAATCTATGGGCGCATCGAATATAAATTTTGTCTCTCCAACACCATATGTTTATCAGATAATAGAAGCGGTTACTCAAATTAAGTCGGAAGGTTTTAAACTTCCCTTTGTCTACAATACTCACGGTTACGATTCCAGTGAAACTGTTGATATGCTCAAAGGAGTTATAAATATTTATCTTCCCGATATGAAGTATGGTGATGATGTTATGGGTAAAATGTTTTCAGGCGCGTCGGATCTTTACACTGCAGGGAAGGTTTGTATCAGGAAAATGTACGATCAGGCAGGGCTTCTTCAGATCGATTCAGAGGGATCTGCCTTTAAAGGGGTTGCCGTTCGGCATCTTGTGATTCCGGGTCATATCGAAAGTTCACTGCAGGTACTCGATTTTCTTGAGTCGGTAGACCGGAGAATTCATATCTCTCTCATGTCGCAGTACAATCCCTGTGATGAAAACTCAGATATGGAGTATCCCGAATTGAACAGGACACTCCGAGCCGATGAATACGAAAGGGTGGTTGAGTACGCCCGGAATCTCGGATTTAAAAATCTTCTGATCCAGGAGATGGAGAGTCATATTTCCTATCTTCCCGATTTTGAACGTGATGACGTTTTCGGAACATGAGTTCTTTTTAGTAGTACCATAACCTCAACATCCGGTGTTCCGGGGAACATGTCAAGCGGTACGCACTTCACAGGCTGATAACCGGCATATCTCCACTGTTCAATTTCGCCCGGGATGGTTTCAACTCCGCAGAAGATATGGAGGACCAATTCCGGATCTCTCTCCGCAACTGCCGCGATTACTCCAGGTGCTGTGCCGTTTCTTGGAGGGTCCATGATTATATATTCGTTTATTCCAGGTTCGGGTAGAGTGTCTCTCAGTGAACGTACATCTATTCTTCGTGAATGAAAAGACCACTTCGCCTTAGGTTTAAGCATCTTCATGTTCTCTCTGGCGGAGTCGATGGATGATTCGGCAAAATCGATTCCGGTAACTTCACTATAGCTTGAGGCGAGGTAGCAGGAGAAAAAGCCGTATCCCGAGTAGAGATCGAGAAGTCTTCCTCCTTCGCCATGTTCCATGAGCGAGCCTGCAGTTTCAAGCATCGCGTCGCATATTGAGAGGTTTACCTGTGAAAATCCGTCAGGAGAATATTTATACGTAACTCCGCCGGCACGTAAAGTAAGCATTCTATTTCCGAAGAGTCTCTTCAGACGCAGACCGTCCACATCGGCGGATGAGTTGAGATAGTATTTTGAGCCGTCCGGGTCGTGGAAAATATATGCGCCAGTGATTCCCGGTGCCTGCTCTTTTAATTTTTCTGCTATCTTTGTGAATCCCTTTACTACGTCGGAATTGATTCTCTTTACATTGAAGATAATGGTTTGTGTTTCGTAATCTCCCCGCAGAATAATAAAGTTTAGAAATTTTCCTATATGTTTGTTCACCGGAGTGTTGAGCATCTCCGCGGTAATTCTGTATATATCGCCGTGCGAGTCGGGCTCAAGCAGCGAGGGTCTGTCTGTTTTCTGGGATTCATCAGAGCTGAGGAGGAGGCCCCTCTGTGATAAATGGACACGCCTTTTTGTCGTAGTCCGGTATTTCCGCGGCATGGGGGATGGGACAATTATTCCGGCGGAACAGCTCCCTGTTATATCGTTCCAGTAGGCCGAGAAAGCCCGGTCTTTGGCGCGGAGTTCATCATCGTACTTCATCTTTGCAAGAGGTTCCGGACCTGCAAACTTCTTTTTAGTCTCACGCTCCAGGCGTTCGATGTATGGAATTATATCAGCTTTCTCATTGCGGAATGGCGCTCTATATTCCTTCTGTTCTTTGAACTCTTTATCTTTACTCATTGTTTTTCCTGATTGTTAATTTTGATAAGTTAACGATTGAAATTAAGTACTTTGACCGGACTTTACGGCCTCCTAAATCCCCCGGAGGGGGACTTTGTAATAATACCTGCAAAATAATATTACAAAGCTATTAACGATAACTTGCAGTGGTGTTACACTGTCAAGATAAATTACCGGAATAAGTTTAACCGGAACTGAACCTATTTTGCCGGATCCAGAAATACCTCATGTGAAACTGACGGTCTGTCGTCTTTTCGGTGCAGTTCATGACGTATCGCCGGATATGTGTTTCCCGGTTTTATATCCCATTTTTTGACCCAGTTTGTATGGAAACTTCCCCTATTGTCGTAAAACAGTTTGATCCCGGTATCTGGGCATTCTTTACAGAGATAATTATCTGCCGCATGGGGTTTAGATGGTATAAAATTAAAATATATATCGAAATAGCCGATAGTGTCGTTGTCAGAACCAGTTTTAGATTCTGAGATTTTAGTAATAACCGCTATCCCGCTGTGTATTATCTTCTCATCTTCATGCGGAGGAAGAGCTGTCTTTTCAGTTGTTTTACATGAGATAAAAAGAACTGTAAGTAGAAAGAGTGTTGTTGTGATTTTTGTTTTCATAAGTATACCTTTTTTATTTAGTAAGAGTAAAAACTTTCCGCCCCCTCTGCCGCGATGCGGCATCTCCCCCATGAATGGGAGGAGAGGTGAGTCGGAATGTTTCATATTTCCCTTTCTCCCATTCATGGGGAAAGGTGCCCGACAGGGCGGATAGGGGCGGGGTGTAAATTATCATTGCCTTCTCCTCTAATCCCTCATCGTAGCAGCAAGTCTTTTCGGATTTCTGAAAAATTCAAGGGCGCTTATAATATCGTGGCATACTATATCGGACATTATTAATGTTTCTGTAAACGCTCCCTCTGCCTGTACTACCGCAATCCCCAGGATCGCTTCTTTAAGCATATACCTGTCATTTTTTCCGTTACCGATCGCGGCTGTATTTTCTTTGCCGCATTCTATGAGATACTGAAGTTTTGCCTCGGTCTGATTTTCGGGTTTAAGTCTGATGAAGGTGCATTTTATATCTGCCAGTTCTGCTTCGGCATTGCCGAATGTATCTGCTGTAATTACGTGAATGCTGAACTGCTCTGAAAGCTCATTAATGATTTCTTTTAATCCGGGAAGAAGAATGCCGTCAACAGCAAGTGTGCCGTTGTAGTCCAGGAGTATATTTTTAATATCAAGTATTCCGCTTCCGGGTATGTTTATCTCCATCAGTTGTCTCTCTTTTTAATTATTTTTTCAAGGAGCAGTGCCGGCTCGGTGTGCTGACCCTCCTGCGCGAGGTTAAGTGCTGTTTTATCTTCATTGTCTCGTGCTTTTACGTTAGCCCCTTTTTGTACAAGGAGCTGTATAATATCGTAATAGCCGTACTCTGCAGCGTACATAAGGGGTGTTCTTCCCTGTTTATCGCTTGAGTTAATATTTACACCCTTTGCTATTATCATTTTAATTATGTCGATACGTCCGTTTTTGACTGCGTGTATAAGAACGGATTTGTCATCACTGTCGCGGGCATTGACGTTTCCTCCGGCCCGGATTATCATCTTTACGATATCTTCGTACCCTTTGATTGAGGCCCTTATCAAAACAGTGGTGTCGTCTTTGTATCTCATGTTGACATTGGCGCCGGCATTAATAAGAAGCTTAGTCATATCTATATTACCCTTTTCAACAGCATAAAAGAGAGGGGTGAGACCGTCATCGTCACGAACATCGGGGATTGCATCTTTCTGAATCAGTAATTTTACGTCATCAAATTTATTCGCCTTTGCCGCAGCGAGAAGCTCCTCCCTTATCCCGGCATGTAAAGCCATGGGGAGAGAGATGTACAGAGTGATCAAAATAGTAAATATTTTCAGTAACGGTTTTTTTATATGATGCATATAGTGTCCTTTTTTCTGTAAGATTAATAACTCCCGGTTTTTTTGGAGTAATAAAAAAAATAACAAATCCTCCCGGACCCCTAAATCCCCCGGAGGGGGACTTTGAAATATTCTCGAAATTTTATTTGGGAGTCATTATTACTCATTAACTTCTTTTTTAAGTCCACCTCCGGGGGATTCAGGGGGCTTTCCGTAGTTGCCATCCACTACCGGTATTTTATAAGGAACTTTTATATAGATATTTTATATCAATGTATAACTCTACTTCATAAAATTCTTAATCCCTGTGAATACAAGCTGCGCCGCAAGAGCTGACAGAATAAGTCCTGTGATTTTGCTAATGATTGTAAGTCCTTTTTTCTTCAGAACATGTTCAAGATGAGATGCCAGATATAACATCATACCCACAAAAAAAATTGATGTGAATAATGCCGAGAGACCTATTATTTTAAGCTTGAAAGTCTCGATCTCGACACCCATAACAAGTATTGCCCCGATAGTGGCGGGACCTACAATTATGGGAATGGCAAGCGGAACAACGGCAATATCATCTTCGAAGTTGTACGCGGCCTGGGCTGCTTTTGAGTGAACCAAATTTACCGCGGTGATAAAAAGCAGAGAGCCTGTTCCTATTCTGAATGCATCAATAGTGATGCCGAATATGCTGAATATTTCTGACCCGAAAAGAAAAAGTATAAGACTGGATACATAGACGGATACAGTAATTTTAACCGCGAGCTTTTTCCTGGAGGAATTATTCATTCCGTCCGTCATTGTAAGAAACATCGTTAGGGCAAAAAATGGTGTAAGAAGAAAAAAGAATTTAATGAATGTGTTTACAAAGAATAAAATATCATTTGAGTTTATCATTATCTGCAGCTGCCCCTGAATTTACTTGTCTTTATCAGTATACAGGATATAAAGAATATTTTCAAGTTAATTTTAAATAAACCTCAAATCATCTGGGTGGCTGGCAACTTTAAATACAATTTCACTGCCGCCCCCTAAATCCCCCGGAGGGGGACTTTAATATATAATTCTCCATCAGATACATTTAAATCATGAGTTTTAATTATAATAGCTTTGCCCCCTCCGGTGTGCGGGGGCAAAGAGGTTTGATCAAATTTATGATTCATATTTTCATATTTCAGGTTATATTTATCTTGACCTTTGAGTAAATTCTTGATATCTTTATACATAAATTTCATTCTAATACATACTATTTACAGAACAGCAGAAAGGTAAAGTTTATGATGGACGATAATCAACAGTTAAATGAGATAATACAGCTTAGTGAAGAGCTGAACAGCATACAGGATATGGATCTTCTGCTTGAGAAAATATTATATGAAACCAGAACATTCCTTAATTCTGACGGAGGTTCTATTCAGATAAAAGAGAAGGATGAACTTGTTTTCAGTCATGTGCAGACAGAATCAATACAGAGAAAACTCCCTCCGGGGCAGAAACTTATATATACCACTTTCAGAACAAAAATAAACAAAAATTCAATTTCGGGATATGTCGCTCTCACCGGGGAGATACTTAATATTCCCGATGCATATGATCTTTCCCCTGATAATCCATTCAAGTTTGATCCTACAAATGACAAAAAGTCCGGGTATAAGACAAAGTCAATTCTCTCCATACCTCTTAAAAATAATCGTAAAGAGATTCTTGGAGTAATGCAGATAGTAAATGCGCTACGTCCGGAAGAAATGGGGAGTGTTGATGGAATCGGGAGTTTCAATGATCATGACGAACAGCTGGCCCTTCATTTTGCAAATTCGGCAAGTATGATTCTGCATAGAGCTCAGATGACCCGTGATCTGATACTTAGAATGATAAGTATGGCCGAGCTTCGCGATCCGAAAGAGACCGGGCCCCATGTAAATCGTGTTGCGGCGCTGTCTATTGAAATTTATGAAAAATGGGCAAATAGAAAGAATATCCCGCAGGAAGAGATTAGTCATAATATGGATATATTCAGAATGTCCGCAATGCTTCACGATGCAGGGAAAGTGGGGATATCTGACTTAATTCTTAAGAAGCCCGGAAAGCTTACATCGGAAGAGTATGCTGTAATGAAAAGTCACGCTTATATCGGGGCAAGTCTTTTTAAGAGGATGCATTCAGAGTTTGACGAGATGGCATCAGTGGTAGCTCTTAACCATCACGAAAACTGGGACGGCACCGGCTATCCCGGCTACGTGGATATTGAAACAGGGAAACCCCTTTTGACAGGTCCCGATGGAGCGGTTGTCAGCAAGAAGGGAGAGGATATACCTATATACGGCCGGATAGTTGCACTTGCCGATGTATATGACGCCCTATGTTCGAAACGTGTATATAAAGAGGCATGGTCAGAAGAAGATGTTGTAAACGAGATAAAAAAAGAATCGGGTAAAAAATTTGACCCGGAACTTGTGGATATCTTTTTTGAAAATTACGAGTATTTTAAATCTATCGCAGGACGGTATCCTGAGGAGTAGCGGTGGTATTACAATTAAAAACCGAACAGCCGCTTAAACTCCCGGCCATTCAAATCCATGCGACCCCCCAAACCCCCCGGAGGGGGGCTTAAAGAAAATTTATATTAAACTAAACTACTGAGTGTTGTTATTTTGTGTCGTGATATCTTTTTGTAAAGTGCCAGTATGCTGTTAGTGCTGCCAGTGTTATAAAGGTAAATAAAAGTTTTACTGTTAAAACAAGGGATGATTCCGGAGTCTCTGCTGCCATAAAAAATAGAGGACCGGTGTTCCATGTCATCATGGTTAACCCTGAAGTTATAAGGGATGCTCCAATCCAGATTTCCAGTTTTATAAAAACAAGTGAACCTGCTGCAGCAAGAATAAGTGCTGTTATCCAGAAAAATATAATCTTAGTGATTGCCCTGTAGTCGTTTTCACGCTGAGAGATTAGATTTTCAATTTTATTTTTTCTTGAAGTGAGGCTTTCGTCACTGCCGTATTTAGCTAGAGCTTTCTTTGACTTACCGCTTTCGGCGAGTTTTATCCGTTTTTCCGCATCGGCATAAATTAGTGCAAGTTCTTTAAGCGAAAGAGAGCTGTCCATCTGGAGATCGACAGGTTTTTTACTGTATTTATCAAGAACAGATTTCTGATTCAGAGTAATCCGGGTATAGGCATGACGGATAAGCTGAGTTGAGAGAAGAACAAAAAAAAGAACAAATATCGCGGTTGCGAACTTTTTCATCGTAAAACCCCATGGAAATTATTTTACTGAAATTTAAATGATACCGGCGCAAGTGTCAAGCGGGATTTGTATCGCCCCCTCTGGCCGTTGGCCATCTCCCCCATGAATGGGAGGAGAGGTATACGGAATGTTTCGTGTTCTCCTTTCTCCCACTCCGTGGGCGACGAACAGGATGTTCTAGTGTCGAGTGCGTGCAGGAAGCACAAATTGCACTCGACGAAAGTTGCCCGTAGGGCGGATAGGGGCGGGTATGGGGTTCTATTAATTTTCACTGCCCCTCCGACACCGAATCTATACGGATCTTCATTGAAAGGAAAAAGTTGATAACTCCTATGCATGCAGCTGCGAGGAAAACTGATTTGTAACCGTGTGTAATCCAGAGTATTCCGCCCGCGAAGGGTATAGTCATTGCGATTATATGGTCGAAGCTTATTCCTGCAGCAAGCACGGATGTAACATCCTCCGGGTTATGTACAATCTTCCGGACATATGTTGCTCTTGCCATTTCGACTGCATTCATTGAGTTATCAATTATATAGCATATAGCTAGAATAATAACGGCAATTCCTGTTGGCGCCATATCTTCTGCGAATGCATAACCGAAACATATGACAACAAGGAGAATTGCTTCGGCGGAGAGAACAAATCTCTCCCCCAATCTGTCTATGGCATTTCCTACAATCGTCCGGGTCATTATGCTTGCTATGGCAATTACTAATCCGAGCATTGCGAATACCGGAGGGGTAACATGGAATACCTGTATAAGTACCCATGGCGCGAATGTAAGAAAAATCTGTTTTCTAGCGCCGTTAACGAAACTCAGCATATAAAAGAGGGTGTACCTTTTTCTTAGTACAAACTTTATTTTAAATATTTTCGGCTTTATAGGCTTCATACGACCGAGCACAAGGGCCGCTATTACATAAAACAGAGATGCTATGACAAATGCAATCTGGTATGTAAGCCCGAGATATTTAAATCCGCACCATACAATGGCGTATCCTATTATTGTGGCAAAGAGATTGTATGCATTGTATCGCGCAAGCCTTGCACCGTACTGCTCTTTCCTGGAGAGGTGCATTCCTATACTTGGTGTAAGCGGAAAAAACATATGAGTTCCCAGACTGAAGATCATTACCCATGCAAGGACTCCTGAGAATGTATGCGACAAAGTTCCCATGCCGAACAGCCCGATAGCTGCAAAGATCATTCCTGCTATGGCCATTTTTATATCCCCGAGGAAAGAGAGGATTGCAAGAACAAACATAATCAACATCCCCGGCAGCTCTCTTGGGAATTCAACAATCCCCCTTGCGTCAGCCGAGAGTTTAAATACATCATTTAGAAAGTTGTTGAACGTAGTTGAATATATGCCGCCTGCTATTCCTGTGAAAGCACCTACAAAAAGGAACAGGGTGAAGTCCCGGTCATTTTTAAGATCATCATAAAGAATATGCAGCCATTTTGATAGTTTTCTTTGAACAAATTCTATTTTCATAAGATATTAGTCATTCCTCTGATTCTTTTTTATCAGGTAGTTCTGAATCATCGGCGTTAGTACCGGACACTGCACCGGTTATGGTTCTTGATGAACTAAAGCCTTTCTCCATGTAGCTGCACCAGGTCTTTTTTTTGAGATCGGGGTCTTTATATTCTTCCGGCGAATAAGATTCTCCGGAGTCGTTTTTAGGTTCTGCGGATTCAGGGTGAGTATTTTCAGATGATGGTTTCAATTTGATTATACCTCATTAAAATTCAGGTTACAAAATCATCCCTATTGTCTGAAGTCAAGCATGTAACTTTGATCGGGAGCCGTTTGGGATGGTCTAATGGTATTTGTAATATACTTGACAATGTGTTCTGGTTACATATCTTAATGACTATAGGTTTAATATAAAATAAAGGCATCATATAATGGATAAGGAAATTATTAAAAAGATAAAGCTTCTCAAACAAAAATATTATCATGACGGATTCATCATTCTTGGAATATTCGGTTCTTTCGCAAGAGGGGATTTTAGTGACGATAGCGATATTGATATTCTTTATGAGCTTAAATCAGAGTTTTATGACAGGTATCCCGGTTTTGAAATATATACTATAATTGATGAGATTGAAAAAGATATAAGAATGGAGCTCAACCGTGATGTTGATTTGGCAAACAAAAATGCTCTTAATGAGATAGGGAATAAATATATATTGCCGGAAGTGGTATATGTTTAAAAAGACCGATGCTGCAAAAATTGAAATTATACCTCATTAAAATTCAGGTTACAAAATCATCCCTATTGTCTGAAGTCAAGCATGTAACTTTGAACTACATAAGCGTATGGGTCACTGTGAGCCTTTACGCCCCCTCTGGCCGTTGGCCATCTCCCCCATGAATGGGAGGAGAGGTATATGGAATGTTTCGTGTTCTCCTTTCTCCCACTCCGTGGGGAAAGGTGCCCGTAGGGCGGATAGGGGCGGGAGTGGGTCACTGTGAGTCTTTACGCCCCCTCTGGCCGTTGGCCATCTCCCCCATGAATGGGAGGAGAGGTATATGGGGAAGGGAGCAGTAAAAGTTTAGAATGACTCCTTGCCCCATCTCATCATGGGCGAAGAACAGGATGTTCTAGTGTCGAGTGCGTGCAGGAAACACAAAATGCACTCGACAAAAAATATTCGTAAGTCGGAGCATTTGAAGGTTAACAATAAGTAAAATAAACTTGCATTTATTTTACTTATAATCTATAAAGTAAAATATAATTAGTTATGATTTACTTTGAGGATTTGATGAATATTAATGACTTTATCGCCGGAACTTTGCAGAAAGGAAAAAAGTACAGCTACTTTCTCCCTGAAAAAATAAATCATACTTTTGTCTGGGCTGACGATTCAATAAATGAACTTCTTGAAAGAGCTTCGCTTAAACTCGGTGAGCTGAACTCATTCTCCCGATTTGTACCCGACACCGATATGTTTATAATAATGCACGTCTTCAAAGAGGCCGTAGTATCAAGCCGTATTGAAGGGACAAGAACAAATATAGATGAAGCTCTCATTGAAGAGAAAGAATTAAACCCCGAACAGAGGGACGACTGGCAGGAGGTAAACAACTACGTTACAGCGATGAACAACGCAGTTGAAGAACTTAAAACTCTCCCCCTCTCGAACAGGCTGATAAAAAATACACACAGGGTACTTCTTTCAAGTTTAAGGGGAGAGATGAAAACCCCTGGTGAATTTAGACATTCCCAGAACTGGATTGGCGGAGCAAGCTTAAGCGATGCTGTTTTTATACCCCCGTCACATGCCGAACTCGCGGAGCTGATGTCAGACCTTGAACTCTTTCTGCATAACGATGTAATAAAGATTCCACATCTTGTACGTATTGCAATTGCACACTATCAGTTTGAAACAATACATCCGTTTCTTGACGGTAACGGCCGTATCGGCAGACTTTTAATAACTCTCTATCTTGTCAGTGCCGGTATACTTGAAAAGCCGCTCCTCTATCTCTCAGAGTTTTTTGAAAAAAATAAATCCCTATATTACGATAATCTTACGCATGTAAGAACAAGAAATGATCTGGCTCAGTGGCTAAAATTTTTTCTTGTAGGTGTTATAGAGACTTCAGAGAAAGCCGTTTCAACATTGAAGAATATAGTCGATCTTAAAACTGATATTGAACAGAACAGAATTTCTGAGCTCGGGAAAAGGTCAAAACATGGGCAGATCCTTTTGAAGAGGCTCTTCTCAAAGCCTCTTCTCAATGTAAAGGATATTCAGGAGATTACAGGTCTTTCTCCAAAGGCAGCCTATGATCTAGTAGAGGCTTTTATCGAAAAAAGAATTCTCAAAGAGACAACGGGGTATCAGCGTAATAGGGTGTTTATCTTTGAGGATTATGTCAGGATGTTCAGATGAGTAAAATTCATGGGTCACTGTGTGCCTTTACGCCCCCTCTGGCCGTTGGCCATCTCCCCCATGAATGGGAGGAGAAGGGGAGATTTTCAGGATTGGTCTCGGCGAGTACGCTTTAGACAACTTCGTTTAGTCAAGGAACGTTGTGCGAAAGTGATGTACTGAACGATTATTGCGGCGGGCGACCTGTCCGTATATTGAGTATGACAATATTTTAATAGTAAAGAGAATAAATGAAATCAAATGAATAGATAGTGGACCGGATTTATTTTAAAATACAAAATTACTCGGAGGTTTTATGGAAACACCTGAAACAACTTCAGCATTTCGAAAATATATTTCCTGGTTTAAACAAAATATATTATTTATAATTTTATTTGTTTTATTGTCAATATTCGTTGTTTATAAGTTAAATAAATTAGAATCGATTATCGTTGAATCTATAGTTCTACCAAATGTTAGTTTAGATTTCCAGAATAAATCCGGATCATCGAGGATTAAGTCTTCATTTACTGATGTTTTAGTTGGATCTAGCGGTGCAATTAAGAAAGGTAATGGCTATGAACTAAAATTAAGAGTTTTAAATCCGTCATCAGTTACCCTGAAAAACATTAGATGTGAATTTAGAGATGGTAGCTCTAACAAACCTGCAATTTATGAAGATATCAGGATGTCCATATCGCCAGGTACTTCTAAAACATTGAAATGTTTTATTTCAGATTTATCTGATAATGATTTAAAATCAATTGATGTATCGGTAAAATTTAATGAAGTTTATTATTATCAACGATAGAACTTTACTTTCTTGATGTGGGGATGGAAAAGAGAGAGAGAGAGAGAGAGAGAGCGAGGGTGATGAATAGTATAAGACAAGTCGTGACATGAATGTAACAGCCCCCGCACCACCAGAGGGGGTAAGGATGATTGAATTTAGATTTAATTATTATATAAATACGGAATTGCTTTGCCAACGACCGGGGTATGGGGGCTGTCGAAGAAAGTCTGAGTTTCTTTTAAATAAGGTGCTTGAATCTATAAAAGAAACAGGTATATAGAAAGAACTGAAAGATGCCGTGATTTGCAATAAAGCATTAAGCGGTGATTACGACGTATATTTATGCATGAAATTGATCGGATTAAAAATGTATTAAGAGAGGAAAAAAACAGCTTATCCGCTCTCGGTATCGATCAGGTGGGGTTATTCGGCTCATTTATCAGTGGTGAAGAAAAGCCGGATAGTGATATTGATATACTTGTTAATGTAAGCAATGATTCTATAATCACTCTTTTTACCCTTGCCGATATTGAGATAAGATTATCTGAAAAGCTTAACCGTAAAGTTGATCTTGTGATTAAATCTGATTTAAAACCGAACATTAGAAAACCTACACTTGCCGAGGTGATATATGTCTGAGAGGGATTATACGGATTACATAACGGATATCCTTCAACTTCATGGGAAGTAAAGGCCGGGATATAAATAAATATAAACCTAAGAAAGTATAAGGAATACATATGACAATTCCAAAACGGACTGAAACATTTCAAGTGGTTTAAAAAAACCTTTTCCGATGACAT
>JBBRFT010000076.1:0-13828 GCA_038241375.1 Spirochaetota bacterium | reverse complement strand
GTTTTCCCACCACCCTTATAATCAGCACATAAACGGGCCGCATGAGCTTTGTTTCCGTGAACCTTTAATATTTTTGATGTATTCGCTGCCCCGGTACCCGGTTCAATACCCGTTGCACCGGTAACGATAGTGTCCCCATCGACCCAGGCTGCATCGTCACTCTGGTCGATCGGTGCAGCTTCAAGATAGATCCATCTCTTGAGATCGATGTCTTTGGTTTTGATTTCCCTGACAAAGAATATCCAACCTCCCGCCGGGCCCCTGTCACCTATCTTGTATATTTTCTTTTCCTGAATCGACTTGCCCGAAACTACGGTTACAGCCGCAATTACCAGAACAAGTACGATAGCATTTAGATAATGTTTCATTTTTCCTCCGATATTTATTTATCTTTCAAGTTAATTATACCAATGGAACATTAGTATGGCCCAATTCATAAATATCAAGTAATATTTTGCTCTAATAAAACGGGATACAAGTGAAACATTTTCCACTGTCTGAATTAGGATTCATTGGATTAGAAGATTTTCATGATTGTGAACGTAAAAATATAGTAATAGATACGAAGTATCGATGTAAATATGTAGCGATGTAGAAAAGACGTAGCGTGCTACGTCTCTACGGAATCCAAAAAATCCACTAATCTTAAAAATCTTAATTCAGACAATGTTGCAGGAAAGTCCACTCTCACCGAATCCAATGAATCCTGTCTGAATTAGGATTCATTGGATTAGAAGATTTTCATGATCGTGAACGTAAAAATATAGTAATAGATACGAAGTATCGATGTAAATATGTAGCGATGTAGAAAAGACGTAGCGTGCTACGTCTCTACGGAATCCAAAAAATCCACTAATCTTAAAAATCTTAATTCAGACATATTCATCCCGAAAATCCAATAATCTTAAAAATCCTAATTCAGACAATATTCATCTCATAATCCATCAAATCCTAGAAATCCGAATCCGAAAGAAAAAAAAGTTGTTATTGACATATATGCAGTTTTATAAAAAATTAATTAACTGCTAAAAATACCGGTTTACCAGCATGAAAAATAGAACACAGGATTAAAAAAATGTACCTACATGAAAAAATTGAGACTTTACCCCGGAAAGAACTTGAAGAACTGCAGCTTGAGAGGTTTAAACGAGCAATTAAAACCGCGTCTGAAACGCCTTATTACAGCAAACTCTTTTCACAGCAAAACATTGACGTATCTAAAATTACAACATTAGATCATATAAAAGATCTTCCGTTTACCACGAAAAACGATTTACGGTTAAGCTATCCTGACGGGATGGTGGCAGTTCCGAAATCCGATCTGGTAAGAATGCATGCATCTTCAGGCACTACGGGAAAATCCACTGTAATTTTTCATACGCAGAACGATATAAACAACTGGTCCGATCAGGTTGCCAGAGCGATGTACAGTACCGGAGCAAGAAAAGAAGATACTCTTCAGAACATGATGGGCTACGGTCTTTTCACCGGAGGACTTGGTCTTCACTACGGAGCCGAAAGACTCGGATGTCTGGTTATTCCATCTTCAACGGGTAACAGCCTGAGACAGATTCAGCTGATGCAGGATTTTAACTCAACGCTGATACACATAACTCCAAGTTACGCGCTTCACCTTGTGGAGATTATAAAAGAACAGGGGATAAACCCCCATGATCTTGCCGTGAAAAAAGCCTACTTCGGCGCGGAACCCTACTCCGAAGCGACAAAGGAGAAACTTGAAAATCTTTGGGGAGTCGATGCTTATAACATGTACGGACTTTCAGAGATGAACGGTCCCGGTGTTGCGGCGGACTGCATTTACAAAGGCGGAATGCACCTTGCTGAGGATTATTATATTGCAGAAATAATAGATCCCGAAACATGTGAACAGCTTCCTGACGGCGAAGAGGGCGAGCTGGTACTTACTCACATAAACCGTGAGGCTATGCCGATAATACGATACCGCACGAGAGACCGTACACGGATTATCCCTGAACAGTGCAAGTGCGGGAAAACCCACAGAAGAATTGAAAGAATAAAAGGAAGAACGGATGACCTCATTATCGTCGGTGGTGTAAACGTATTCCCGTCACAGATTGAATCTGTACTTATGAATATTCCGGAAGTAGGAAATAATTATGTAATTGTTCTTGATAGAGAGGACGGACTCGACAGAATGCATATCAAAGTTGAATTATACTCCAAACTTTTTCAGGGAGATATCAAAGCCCTTAAGCAGCTCAACAAAGATATTGTCGAGAAACTACGCGCTTTAATCATTATCAATCCGAGAATTGAATTCATGGAACCGGGATCTCTCCCCCCGAGTGAAGGGAAAGCAAAAAGAGTAATAGATAACAGGATAATATAGGAGGAAGGTATGCCGCATCAAGTGTCTGTATTCGCAGAAAACAAACCGGGTAAAATAGCCAGGGTAACGGAAGTTTTAGGCAGAAATAATATCAATATAAGAGCAATAACCATATCCGATTCCGGGGATTACGGTATTATAAAACTCCTCCTTGATAAACCTGCCGAGGGTAATGAGTGTCTGAAAAATGAAGGTATTACCTCAACATTGAAAGACATTGTGGCAATAACAATTGATGATTCTCCCGGGGGACTCCATAAGGCGGCTTCGCTTCTTTCGAGTCACAATATCAATGTGGAAGACGCATATGGATTTACAATACGGGAAAAGAACCAGGCTGTATTTGTATTTCAGGTTGAGAACGTTCCCATGACCGAAAAAATTCTCAAGGAAGCGGGCTTTACAATAATCTCAGACAGTGAACTCTACTACCTGTAGATGCCTTTTTTCACTGTAATAATTCCTGTGTATAACAGGAGAGAGATGTTAAAAAATGCTGTCGATTCTGTACTTGCGCAGAGCGACAGTGATTTTGAACTTATTGTTATCGATGACGGATCAGATGACGGAACATCCGCGCTGATAGATGAATACGGAACAAAAATAAAATATATCTTCCAGACAAACTCCGGAGTAAGCAGCGCGCGCAACAGAGGTATAGCAGCATCGGATTCCCCGAACATAACCCTGCTCGACTCCGATGACACATGGCATAAGGACAAACTTTTCCGCCACCGGGAATTCATCAAAAGCAATCCCGATATTTCAATCCATCAAACAGAGGATATCTGGATACGAAATGGTATAAGGGTCAATCCGGGATTAAAGCATCAAAAACTTCATGGAAGAATATTTGTGCAGTCACTGCAGCTCTGCATGATCTCCCCTTCATCAGTATGTATTTCAAGAGGTATTTTTGAAAAATACGGAATGTTTGACGAGGATCTGAAGGCATGTGAAGATTACGATCTGTGGCTCAGGGTTACCCCTTTTGAAGATGCAGGACTCATAAAAGAGAAACTTATAACAAGGTACGCGGGACACGACGACCAGCTCTCTTCATCTTTCAATGCAATGGACCGGTTTAGGCTTTATTCAATTCTTAAACTGCTGGACAAAAGCGGAGACCAGATTGATGTTTTATACAGAGAGGCCGCGATCGATTCTGCGTTAAAAAAAGCCGGGATTCTGCTCATCGGCGCACAGAAGAGAGAGAATAAATTTTTAAGTGAAAACCTTGAAAAAACAATCACTCTTCTTGAAGCTGGATCTTATAAGCAAATAGACTATCGGAACCTCTTAGAAATATAAGTCTGTCCTTCACACTGCTGCTTAAAAAAGATTCACCAGGATATTCCTTCGCATAAAAAATTCTGCCGCTCTCTTTAAAAACAACAAGCTGGGATTCACCTGTATTTTTTGTATAACCCAGAGCATAAATTCCTTTTTCGAAAGCCAGAGTTGAAAACCCCGCCCTTTTCTTCGGAACATTTACTTTATACTTAAGATCGCAGTCATTATCAAAAAGAAGCACTTTATCATTATCGAATATTGCACCGTTACCTTCATCAGTAATGTTCAGTGCAGTCCTGACAGTATGGACACCTTCAATTTCTGAATCATCAAAATCGCTGCCGGCAATATCAACAACTCTTACATAATCCTTAGCAGTACTGCCGTAATGAACAAAACCGTATTTTCCATTACTGCTGACTTTAACCCCTTTAACAACGTTCCCGGCAGGAGCCGAACCGCTGTTTATAACAACACCATCCTGATTTAAAAAATGATATGAACCATCGATGAATCCGCAGGCTCCGAAGTCATTCTTTTCAGAAAACTCAATTGATGTACACAATCGCCCTGTAATCTGACCGGCACCGACAGTGCTGCCGTTTGTATCAAAAATTCTTATCCCGCTATGATCGCCATTCAGCAGAAGTACAAGCCTGCCGTTATATGAAAGAAAGGGCTTCTCCATGGAATTTTTCTGCCAGTATCTCTCGCCATTAATTCCAAAGAGCTCAATCTTTGTACTTACTTTTCCATACTGTATATAGAAATTCCCGTTACCGCTGAATTCTGTCAAAGTATCATTAAACACGATTTTCTTAAAAGCATGTCCGGAAGTATCAACTAGAAAAACCCGACCATCCATGGGAACAACAAAGGACTCGGGATTTTTTCTGCTGTCCACGTAGGGTATAGTTTCCAGAGTAGAGAGCGGATTATAGAACTCCGGGACAATTTCAAATGCAGAAACTCCCTGAAAAAATAAAATTCCCGCAAGTGCCCCTGCAATTAGTCCGGCAAAAAGATATCTCATTTTTTAATCCTGCATGAAACTTTTTAGTTTGGTACTCCGTGAAGGGTGACGGAGCCGCCTTATAGCCTTCTTTTCAATCTGCCGTATTCTCTCTTTTGAAAGATTGAACTTGTCCCCTATCTGCTGAAGCGACATAGGCACATATCCGTTAAGGCCGTATCTCATGCAGAGAATCTCCTTTTCGGAATCTGTCAGGGTTGCAAGAACTTCATTAAGAGAATTTATCAGCGATTCTTCAAAAAGATGTTCATCGGGAGAATCAGCTTTGGGGTCAACTATCATGTCAAGAATGGTAGTATCCTCTGAATCACCCAGAGTTGAATCGAGAGAAACAAAGTCCTGAGTTATATTACGGAGATGATTTATCTCCTCATTGTCCATGTCGAGTTCTTCAGCAATTTCACTTGCAGAAGGTTCGCGGCCGAATTTGTTTTCCAGCTTTTTATGTACTCTTTCGATTTTCTGAAGATCGGCAGTTCTATTCAAAGGGAGCCTGATGAGCGACGCCTTTTGTGAAATAGCAAGCATTATAGACTGTCGTATCCACCATACAGCATAGGAAATAAAGTGGAATCCCCTGTCGGGATCAAATTTTTCCGCGGCTTTAATCAGTCCAAGATTCCCTTCATTTATAAGATCAAGAAGGGATATACCGCTTGTCTGATATTTCTTTGCGATGGAAACGACAAAGCGCAGATTTGATTTTATCAATTCATCCTTCGCCTTTTCATTTCCATCCCTGGATCCTCTAGCAAGAGTATCCTCCTGCTCTCTTGTTAAGAGCGGGATTCTATTGATCTGATCCAGGTACCATGAAATTGATGAATCTGTAAAATCTTTACCGGATTTTTTTACTTTATCATCATTCTTGAGTTCCGAATCTTCCTGCTGTTCATCCATCACGTCATCTCTTGTGCCGGAATGAACTGCATCGGGATTCGAATCATCATCGTCATTGCTGAAGTCACTATTCTTATATCTTTGGCTCATAATTGATCAGATTTAAAAACAACCTGTAAATGCTCTCTCAATTTTTTATTTTTTTAATTTCGGTACTTTAATTATCCAGCCCGGTCTGATCAGGTGAGGATTTTTTATTCTATCTCTGTTAGCGTTATAAATCCCCTTCCAAGCCTTTGCGTTCTTATAATATTCGTTTGCAATTCTTGAAAGACAATCCTCGTACTTTTCCCATGTTCTAACTTTGTAATAGAAAAAGTCTTCATCTTCAGAAACAAATCCGCTTTTTGTCTTATTCTTAGTTATTTTAGCATCATCAGCTGCTACATCTTTATCGACATCTGTATCTTCATTGCCCTTATTTGAGGCGACAGAAGCTTTATTGCCCTCTTCAATAACACTGTTTCCAAGTCTAATTGCTTCATTAGCATATGTTATAGATTCTTCATAACTTCCGCTGCTTTTCATCATTTTAGCATTGTTCAAAGCTTCCTTAGCGGCGGCAAGATCCTCTTCAGCAGCATCTGCTCCATTGGAGTTTTCAGCTTCAGAAACCACATCTTCAGCTTCTGCAAGTTTAGCTGCTGTAACACCCTCCATTGTAAGCTTATAAGCTTCATCGGCATTAATTTTTGCTGTTTCAATTGACTCGAAACCATCTTTTAAAGCCTCTGATTTGTAGCTGCTTTCAGCTTCTCCTGTTTTTGCCGATGCGATTTTATAGTTTTCAGCCGCATACTCTTCATAATCATACTGCTCTACTTTTGAAAGTAAAGAGTTTACTTCATCTATCTTAACCTGAAGCTGATATTTATTATCAAGAGACTCCTCTTTTGCTTTTACAGCTTTTTTATATGACTCATCAGATAAAGCGTATGAAGCCATGTAATCTTTACCTTCAAATTTTTCATTTGCAGAAGTATATAATTCTCTAGATTGAGAAAAAAGATCGGGAGAGAGTCTTTCCGCATAAACAATTTCAGCTTCTGAAATTGCCTCATCAGCTTTCTTAAGCGCATCAGCTGCATAAAGAACAGCGGACTTATTATAAGCATCCATAGCTTTTACATATGATTGTTCTGAGTTCTTTATGGAATCATCTAATTCCTCATCTTTAATAAGAACTTCATGAGCTTTTACAAGCTGATCGTTAGCCTCTTTAAACTCTTCAGGGCTATACTGATCGGCTTTTACAGACTGAGCCAGATCAATCGCTCCTCTTGCCTTGGAAAACTCTTTGATCGGAATTTTATCCTCACATGCGGCAAGAAAAAAAGTTAACAACAAAACTATTCCGGTAATTGATTTTAATTTCATAAATACACCCCTTGGTTAAAATAGCTGCGCGAAAAACATATTATTGCTGAAAAGCATTAATGGAATCATCTTCATTATCATAAATATCAAAAAATGAAGTCAGTTTTGTAAGTTCGAAAACCTTCCGTACAGAGGCGAAAACATTGATTATTTTCAACGCGCCCTGATACTTCTTCAGATTTGACAAACTTGATATAAGCGCTCCAATCCCTGATGAATCAATATAAGTTACATCTTTAAGATTAATTACAACATTATATCTTTTCTGTTCAATCAACTTGTTTATAATATCCTTTATTTCAGGTGCATTGTATAAATCAATCTCACCGGAAATATCAAGTATGACGACCTCCCCCCTTGCTCTGGAACTTATGTCCATAGAGATCATTCCTCCTTACACCCCGTCTATAATAAACACTATAATCTCATATTAAATAGCTTGTCAAGCCTATAAACTCATTCTTAATGAAGATTAATATAGTTTATTTAAAAAATAGAATATTTTCAAGATTTTATACGATTATGCCCTATTCCGAATGAAATAGTAAATAATCTGTCATTTCGATGAAGCGATAGCGACTGAGAAATCTTATTCCTGCTTTAAATTTAAGATTTCTCACGTATGTTCGAAATGACAAGTGAAACTTCTTCTGTCATTTCGATCTTCCCTCCGGTGGGTTTGGGGAGCTTGAGATTTGATTTACGATTAGTTTACTTTGCAATATGTGGGTATAATTTAGTCGGGTGATGGGGGACCGTTAAGATCCGGGTACCTTGCAACAGGTGGATACAAAATAGCAAGGTCAAGTGGCAAGACCACTTGCAGATCAGAAATAAAAATTTACTTTTGCGCTGAATTCATGCCATTTAAATGAGTAGTCTTTATTGTACGAGTAATCTGCAATAACAGAAACAGCATTTGTAATTTTGATTCTCTCCGAAGCACCGGCAATATATCTTGTATGGATATCCCCGAATGGAGCGTGATATATCTGCGCATAGAGATGGTTTTTCCATGGCCCCAGTACTGTCAAGATCCCAGTTTCACAACCGCCCAGAATATCACTGTAATTCTCATATGAAGGCGCGAAGTATGATCTTATTCCGGTGAAAAAATAGATCTGAACTTTTTCAGCAAGGAGTGTACTAAACCCTGTGGCCCCTTTTATCTGAAAGGAGAGTGTCTCATCTTCTTCATCACTGACATTCTGAATAAACCCTACTTTGAAATCGTAACAGTTATTCAAATTGAAAGAATCTGAAGGGGGGAGAGATGTGACGTTAACCATATCAAATCTTTGAAGTAAAAACTTTTTATCCTCATAATAATATCTGCCGGAAATATTTCCGAATATAATTTCTGAATTCATATTATAGCCGTCGTCGGGATCCATGAGCTCGTGACAGGAGTGCCTGTATCCGATTTGTGAATAGAGCCCCTGCAGACCATGCCCCGATTCGAAGGCTATTTTCCGTGATTGATGAGAGTATTCCGGGGCTATGGGCACAGGAATATCTTTAAGCGGATCAGACTTTCCAAGAGTATTTCTTATTGTAAGCACAGAGAGAAACCGGTGTCTATACTCCTGTGGCGAAATATCGTATTTCGCGGCCATAAACATCAGATAATTAGATGCAAGATCGCACATTACTATTTTTTTTTCTTCATCTAAATTTAACGATTCTATATCAAAAGTTGCGCTTTCGCCCTTGCAGAAATCAAGAACAACTCCCTGTTCTTTACTGCTCAATTTCGATCTCAGATATTTAATTTTCGAATACAGAGAAGGCCTATACGTTCTTTTAGAAACAATATTTTTATCTTTTGCCACGCGAAGAGTATCTATCGGCTCAACACTTAAACCGAAGGCGTCTGTAATTCTTGTCTCAGGACGGGCGGCCTCAAGAAGGAATAACAGATTGTAAGAACAATTTTCGTCCATAAAGTAGTAATCGGAATACATATCTTCCATCTCTACTATATGTCTGATCATTCTCTCTTTTTCCGCTGGAGTAAAGTTAATCTCATACTCCCACATATCACGCATCTCTCCGTCGTTATACTCCGCAATTTTCTGGTAATATGGAAGAAAAGAATAAAATCCTTTATAAGATCCAAAGAGCCCTTTATACGCAAAAAGCAGAACAAAATCATCATTAGTAGCCGCTGCGTAATTTATCACACGCGAAAGCAGTCTGCTTTGCCCCTCTGAATCGATGAGAAGAAGTGTGTGCCCATACATAGAAGCCGGGCTGTTCATGTAACCTGCGGGGAATACAAGACTAATTATTGAAGGATTGATATCTTTATAAAACTGATTGAACCAGATATCC
The DNA here is from genome assembly GCA_038241375.1 of Spirochaetota bacterium. Lineage (GTDB taxonomy): Bacteria > Spirochaetota > UBA4802 > UBA4802 > UBA5550 > WRGT01. Next base: position 4,520 of record JBBRFT010000076.1, on the reverse strand, counting down.
CCATCATAGGGGAGTCTTGCTGTATCTATCACCAGACGCTCTTTAAGCCATGAATATCTTGCAGAGAATTTTACGGTGGGATGAACCTTCCCATCTTCCAGCGAATTGAAAAATCCTCTTACTGTTGATTCAAGTTCTGCCTGGGGATCGGTTTTTCCATTTTCAGCAAAAAAAAACTTCGGATCATCCATGAGGCTTGTGTAGCCGCCGGTGAGATTTTTTTTATAATGAATTATAGTATGCCAGTAAAGGTCATCGGAAAGTTTTAATTCTTTTGATTTAGTAATAAGTTCTGCTATATACTTCTCTTTTTCAGAATCAGAAATTACTGTATCATTGCCGTAAGAAATTGAATTCACGGCTAATAATAAAACAAGTACGATCATAAGACCGTACTTGTTTTTTTTTATAAAAGTAACTATTGACACTATTAGATGTAGAGCGCTTTAATATTAGCTGCTACTTCTTTAGATGATACATCTGTAGAAGTATAGATTTTATTAAAATTTTTGTGAAGACTGTCTTTGAAAGCAACTTTGTTTTCAACTTTCATAAGAAGAACAAGAGTATCAAGATACTCTCCGTTTCCTTTTGCGATATCATTTGCAAGAGAATCCATATTCTGTGCAACGTACTCGTCAACGAGGTTAACGGCAATAACTGCACCTTCTTTGTAACCTAAAGTACCTGTAGAAATTGCGAAAGTACCGTTTCCAGATGTACCATTTAAACATGTACCGGCAAGTTCCATAACTTTTCCAGACTTACCTTTAAGAAGTACTCTACCAAGACCAGGTCCGATATTATCAGCGAATACTTGTGTTCCCGCAAGAGCAAAGAACATAACTGAAGCTACTAAAACTTTTTTCATTGAAATCCTCCATTTTTTAATATGTTTTATTATATGTATAATTTTCAGGTTAGTCAAGAAATTTTATTAGAAGCTTAAAAAAATAACACTACCTTAGGATTAATCAAACTTTAAAAGTGTAAACTTTTTGAACTAATCCCCTGAGGGCCAATGGAAATCTAACTGTAACCTCATCTCAGCTGAAAACGTTATACCACTTCGCCTCTGTTTCGCTGAAAGTTCCTTCTATTATTGACTGCCGGATCTCATCCATGAAATTTTTCATAAAGTGTAGATTGTGATAAGTGTTATATGTAAGTGCCGCTATCTCCCCTGCCCGGAATATATGGCGCAGGTAGGCTCGCGAGAAATTTCTACAGACATAGCAGCTGCAGTTTTCATCGAGTGGTCCGAAATCCTTCTCGTACTGTGCTGCTTTAATATTTACACGGCCTGTCGAAGTATACAGTGTCCCGTTTCTCGCAATACGTGTAGGCATTACACAATCGAACATGTCCACTCCATGTCTTATGCCAAAGAGAATTTCGAGAGGGCTCCCCACACCCATCATATATCGCGGTTTGTTTTCAGGCATATGCGGCAGGAGATTTTCTGTCATCTCCCGATAAAGCTCCTTCGGCTCCCCCACGGACAATCCGCCGATTGCGTAACCGGGAAAATCGAGTTCAACAAGCCTTTGGGCGCACTCTTTACGGAGATCATTAAACACACTCCCCTGAATAATCGCAAAACATGCCTGGAGTTCTTTATCGAAAGTATTGTCGTAATATATTTTTGAACGCTTTGCCCAGTAAATGGTCTTCTCCATTGCGGCAACAGCTTTATTCTTTTCTATAGGATAATCGGTACACTGGTCAAGCACCATCATTATGTCAGAGCCTATAACACGTTGAATGTCGAGAACCTTCTCTGGAGTGAAAAAATGTTTAGATCCGTCAAGGTGCGAATTAAACTCCACACCATCCTCTTTCACTTTACAGAGATTGCTGAGAGAAAAGACCTGGAATCCTCCGGAATCTGTAAGGAGCGACTTCGAATAGTTCATAAACTTATGAAGCCCGCCTGCAGCACCGACAACATCAGTTCCGGGGCGCATGTAAATATGATATGTGTTCGCAAGAATTATATCAAAACCGATGCTCTCAACATCAGCCTGCGTAAGAGCCCGTATCGCACCCCGTGTGGCAACAGGCATAAAAACAGGAGTTTTTATAACACTGCGGGTAGTTTCAAGTTCGCAGGCTCTCGCTGCACTTTTATTATCTTTAGTTATTATTGTTAGTTTCATATGGCAATAATTATAATATTGGTTTCCGGTGTCAACGAATTATATAGAGATAGAGACGTAGCAGTGCTACGTCTGTACGATTTCGCGGGATCGTGATCGTTTAACACGACATATATCGTTCTATCGCTTTACATGCAGGCGCCTCACCCGCGTATCGCTGTCGCTTACGCACCCTCTCCAGGGCTTACGCCTGGAGAGGGTTAGTTGCATCAATTTTATTCTATTTTTACCCTCTCCCGGTATTCGTCCGGGAGAGGGTGCGTAAGCGACAGCGTCGACCGGGTGAGGCGGGGGATTACTACATTGCATTCAATGCAAGCTCTAAATCTCCAAAAGAGAGGAAGAGCTCTGCCAGCTCTTCAAGATTTGTCGATGCGACTATTGCGCCGTAATGTCTTCCTGCAACAATCTTTTTCTTTGTGTCAGGGAACATATTAATAATATTTACAAACTCCTCTACATCCGGATCTTTCATCTCGTTAACATTTCTTATATCAAAAATAGTTGTCTTACCATGAATCTGTTTAATAAAGAAGCTGTTAAAAACTGTTTTAACATCGTTCTGGAATCCCTTTTCCGTGATGCTTCCCTGCATCATTATTACCGACATATCACCTTTTCTGCTTATCTCAATAAAAATATCCATGTTCTGCTGCTTCTTCATGCCGCCGTAATTAATTGCAGCTCTTATTTTCAGATTAAGTTTATCGGGATTATAAGGTTTAACTATGTAATCGACTACGCCATGGCGCATGGCTTCAACCACGGTCTCCTTCTCTTTGTTAGATGTGAGCATTATAACAGGGATATCGCGCGTGGTTTTATCACGCCGCAAAGCTCCAAGCACCTCGAAGCCGTCCATTACAGGCATATGCAGGTCGAGGAGAATAACATCGGGATTAAATCCCTTGGCAATCTCAACCCCCTTTACAGAGGCCCGCTCGGTAAAGACCCTGTAGCCGAGACCATTAAGCTGCGACTCAAGTATCCCCAGTGTTGTCTTATCGTCATCTATTGCAAGTACTGTATTCATATTAAACTCCCTTCTAAACATCAGTAATAATTACTGAATTTATTTAAAATTGAAAATGTTTTATTCTCCCCGCCGCAGAAGGCAACGGGGAGATATAATCTATTATTATACACTGAAATACATAAAAAAATAGCATCAGCTAAAAATATCTCTTAAGCCTGTTTAGCTCATTAATTATATTATCAAGAGTATTGCCGTAATTAAAATTAGTTTCCGCCTGTACCGAATTCTCTTCAAGCAGCATAAAAAATTCAGATAGTTCAACAAATCTTAAATTGGCAGACGCACCCCGTGCCTTATGTGCAAAAGCTGCGATATCACTGTACTTTAATAGTTCAACCGCTGCCTGAATATCATCAACAACTTTTAGTGTATCGTCAAAAAAATCTCTACCGATATTAAGAAGAACATTTACAGGAATTTTAAGCTCCATTGCAATATTTTTCATATCGTAATATGCATTTTCAGAAGTATCAATATCTCTGGTTTGAAATCCATCGCGTGATTTTTCGAACTCCGCGACTGCAAGATATTTAAGAAGAACAGCTTCCAGTTTATCCATCTCCACAGGTTTGGCAAGATAATCGTTCATACCACTTTCGAGTATAATCTCCCTGTCACCCTTAAGAGCCTTTGCGGTAAGTGCAACTATGGGGGTCTCCTCCAGCGTGTTATCCTTTTCAAAATCCCTTATCATATGCGCAGTTTCAAGGCCATCGGCCACGGGCATATTTATATCCATAAGTATAAGATCGTATTTATCCTTCCTGAATTTTTCAAAAACAGTAATCCCGTTCCCTCCAAGATCAACATCAAGGCCATAGTCTTTCAGCAGAAGCGTCATAAGTTTCTGGTTTATATTGTTATCCTCACCGACCAGAACCTTCCCCGAGAATTTCAGATTAAGCTTCTCAACGTTCTCCCCGTATAAACTATTCTCTGTATTTTTCGATTTCGAAACTGCCGATAAAGTTCTGAATATCATTTCCGGTGTCAGAGGGTGAATGAGAAGATCATGTAACATCCCCCGGACTTCCCGACTGTATTCATTCAGATCATCAATATCAGAGACTGCGAAAATCGGTACTTTTACTCCCTGCAGATCTTCGGTGGCTATGCTGTCAAGGGGGACGCCCGGATTAATTATAAAACAGATATCACACTCCGCTTCCGAAGCACCTGTAAAACTACCGCACACCTGAGTAACGCATCCGCATGCTGAGAGATATGACTCGAGATTTTTAAACGAATAATCCTCAACATCCCCGGTAATTACGCATGCTTTAATCATTGAATTCCTGAAAAAATCCGAGGGAGAGGAATCGATG